>JAFAHI010000292.1 GCA_019237325.1 Verrucomicrobiota bacterium
GAAGCACGGGGCGCACTGAGAGCATTGCGCGCCGGCGTCCTCGCCGAATCCAGTTCACTGACGAACGCTCTCGAAAAAGTTGTTAGGAAGGCTACATCTGCAACGACATTAAAAACGGAAGTTCGTGTTCAGGGCCGGCCATTTCGGGTGTACTCGGATTGGGAGCAAGCGCTGGTTAGGATCACTCAGGAAGCGATGGCGAATTCGCTCAAGCACGCCAGTGCGCGCCGGTTCGAAGTTGTACTCCAATTTGAAGAGAAAGGACTTACCCTGCAACTGCGGGATGATGGAGTTGGCTTTGTTAAAGCCGCCGAGAACACCGGGGAAGTTACGGCGACCTCGTCTGGCTTAGGTATTCCAGGGATGGAAGAACGGTGTAGAGCATTGGGCGGGAAACTTAGCATTGTAAGTCAAGCCGGCAAGGGAACTGCAATTCAAGTCATTGCACCCGCATCGACGTGCCGCCGTCGCTGGTTTTGGTGAAGTTGGCTGGCAGACTCCCCATGCTACCAATCAGAGAGGCTCCATCTAAACCAGGTCACCAAGTTCGATACTGTCGTTCCCGTCCTCCTAAGGAACACGGGAATATTTGGGAGGGATCGCGTCCCCGCGATCCGTCGTTTGTCGGAGCCCAGGATGTATCGAACCTGTAGGTAAAAATGTACCTTTAGACTGAGCACGTTTTCGCGGCACGCGGGGACGCGCGCCCTCCCCAGCCTCGGATCTCCGGTTTAATTTCAGACCTAGTTCGAAAGAACTAGATGCCCATCTCTCTCCGGTCAGACGGGCACAGCTTCCGTTCGGGGGAGTTAATCTTCTGCCTTACGCAGTCTGGTGATCGGTCAGCGAGCACGCGATTGTTTTACCGCCGCACACAAAACAAAGCTAGCAACAACCATTTGCGACGGCTAAAGTCTATGGCACAAGAAGATCCGGACCTGATCTTGGTTCAGGCGCTAATGCTCGGCGAAGATCGGGCATTAGACGATTTGATGAATCGTCATCGGGAAGGCTTGTTTCGCTTCGTGTTGCGTATTGTCCATAATGAAGCCGACGCTTTGGAGCTGGCCACAGAGACTTTTGCGCGGGCGTACTTCAACATCACAAAATTTCGACCGGCGGCCAAGTTCGCAACGTGGTTGTACCAAATCGCATTGAATCTTTGCCGCGATCACTTGAGAAGCCGGGCTTACCGGGATTCACTGCAGACGGTTTCCTTTGACGTTCCCAGGCAGGAAGAAGTTGGAGTTCCAAGTTCACATCCAGCGAAGGAGTGGGTACCCTTTAGCGCTCCTGCGCATGAAGTTGGAGGTCCAAGTTTATACTTGGCAAAGGAGTGTGGGCCTGACCAAAAAGTGGATCGGCTCGAGGAGTTAGACGCGCTGGGAAAAGCTGTCAGGGAACTGCCCGGAGAGCTTAAAGAGGCTTTGATACTAGTTGCATTTGAAGACCACCCGCTGGCCGAAGCCGCAGCACTGCTCGGCATCTCGGTGAAGGCGGTCGAAATGCGGGTTTATCGTGCTCGCAAGCTGTTGCTCCAGAAAATGAGCAAAATGGGTTTCTGAGTCCGTCATAAGATTCGAACTTTGCTGGGATAGGGCTTCTTCACTGCCAAGCTCCGCGTTTTCTAGGACGTTGAGTCCATTTCTACGCACGATTGTACCGCTCATCGTGACAATCTTTGCTGCGTAAGGAGCCAGCTGGGCGTTCAGCGACACATGCTTTGCGGCCGGTTCAGAACTCGACGGCGTCTGTTTACCGATGAGAAGGTAGATAGTCCCGTCATTTGCTTTGAGGCCGACTGGAAGCCCACTTGCGATACACATCCTGGCACAAGCAGCGTGGCCTGGCCCGCTTGCGCCATCGGCATAGTAACAAGCCAAGTCAAGCACTTCGCCAGTCACAGATGCGGCCAGTCTGGTTTCGGTCGGATTCGCTACTTGGCCTGTCGTGATTCGTCCTAAAATCCATCCGCCTAGAACCGCAAGAGCTAAAGCAGTGGCTGCCCAAGTCGGCGTCGGGAACCGCCAGAGAACCGCCTTAAACCAGTTCTCCCGTCTCCCGAGAGATCTCGCCTCTCGACTCTGGATCTTTGACCAAACCATTGCATTAAAGTTGGACGGCATGTCCAGGCGCAGGCGGCTAGAAAGTGCTTTGAGAACGTCGTTTAGGCGCGACTTATTCATTTCGATTTCTCCAATGCTATACTAGGGATCCTTCAGTTCATATCCATTCACTTGCTTTTCCCTGCTCCGGTGCATTCGCCAACTGTCCTTATTAGTTGCAACGCGAAAAGCATCTCGATCCCTCAAAAATTCTGATGCTTTGTTGTTTGGGAAAGAGGCGGGCACCCCATCCTCCCGCAGATCCCAGGGCCGACCCCCATAGGCGCTAAGCTAAGACACAGACAGGGATAGCCGCGAAAGAACGCAAAGATCGCAAAGAAGCAATTGCCGCAAAAAGGCACAAAAAGCGCAAAAAAAATACAAAAAATTACGGGTGAAATCCAAGGTAGTCGCAATTATCAGCCCAAGGCCCGCAGTCGAATTTCTCCGCACTTTAGCAGCTTATTGTCTCACTCTTTTTTTTGCGATCTTTGCGCTCTTTTGCGGCTAATCCCGTTCCGTAGCCCAAGCGCCGACGTATTCTAATCCGCCTTTTTTGCGCTTTTTGTGCCTTTTTGCGGCTATTCCCGTCCTATCTTAGCGCCTTTGGGTCCTACCCCCGCGGCATGCATCACACACGGACTACATTCACACAGAGACCGGAATCATGGGCGGCACAGCAAGGAATGCTACCAGCATAGCTTGCCGGAAAGGCAGGGAATACCTTTCCCGCGACGCCAGCGATGTGAAAGATCCTAACAGTAGTGAAGTGCGTATTTTTCCGAAGCAGCATAACACAGGAACACACGTGAATAAAAGGCTTCCCTCCAACCCTTCCAAGCAACCAGAAGAACCACTTATTATTCAGAGTTGTGTCTATCGCG
>JAFAHI010000433.1 GCA_019237325.1 Verrucomicrobiota bacterium
GCGGGACGCGCGTACATTTTCGTAACGAATGGGGATGCGACCAAGGCGGTTAGCGATTTTAACCACCTGATCTCCTTGAAGCCGGACAATGCGGATTTGTATGTGCACCGGGGAGATGTCTATTCAAAGCTGAAGCAATGGGACCAAGCCGGGGCTGACTATGAAAAGGCGCTTTCGTTAGATCCGAATAACTACTTGGCTCTTGCCGGGAAGGGATACGTGATGGGGCAAAAAGGGAACGTTCGGGCCGGCGCTGACCTGCTCCAGAAAGCCTTGAAGGACGCCAAAGATCCTGACCACCAAGAAGAGATCCGGGTCATGCTTAGGGATATTGGCGTGGGACCTCAATTGTGAGAAGTGAGAAGTGAGAGGTGAGAAGTGAGAGAAAAGGAGCTAGGAGACGCGTGACCGCGCGAAACCAGCATATAGGTCCCATGTGTCCCATAGGTCCCATTCGTGGCACGCCAAAAAATATCCTTCCGCCAAGCCGCTTTTTTCCTTCGAGCGGGCGGCCTTACTGGCTCCTAGATTCTAGCTGCTAGCTCCTAGCTCCTATCCTCCGGCACCACCTCGAACCTCGCCAGTGTTGGCCCAATCTTCTCCATCGGGAGCCCGACCACGTTGGTGAAGGAGCCGGTTACGGTTTCGATGATAGAATCTGTATCGGTCTGGGCTGCGTAGCCGCCTGCCTTGTCTAGCGGGTTTATGCGGCTGAGATAGGCTTGGATTTCGGATCCGGTCAGGTCTCGAAAGGTGACTTCGGTTTGCGCGACCTCGTAGCAAAGGCGGGATTGAGAGTAGTGTACGACGGCGACGCCGGTGAAAACCGAGTGGGTGCGCCCGGACAGTTCTTCCAGGAATGAACGTGCTTCCGCGAGGTCTTTTGGTTTGCCGAACTTCTTGTGGTCGAGAGAAACGATGGTATCTGCGGCCAGCACCACGGCCTCAGGATGTCGGGGAGCGACCGCGAAGGCTTTTCGTCGAGCGTTGAAAAGCGTTAGCTCGCGGGGAGTCAGAAAGTCTACGAACAACTCCGCGACTGAGCCTGTCACGACCGTGAAACGGTAGCCGGCCTCAGCCAACAGATCCGCTCGCCGGGCCGAGCCTGACGCCAGAATAAGCGATCTCACGGCTGAGATGGTGAGGTAGTCGCACTAGGGACCGGCGACGGACTTGGCTTCAGCTCGGTATACCCCTCGGGAACGGCGAAGTCAGACTCGCTCAACGTGGATTGCTGCACGTAATCGACCGTGGTGACGACAGGTTGTCCTAGCACCTCGATCGTCGTGCGAATCGGCATTCCCGGGTATTTGTCGGGCGGAATCGAAAGTGCTCTGAAAAGATTCAGGCCAGGCGCGTTTTGGGCGGCATAGAGAGCGTTGAGCAGAGCCTGATAATTGGGAAAATCTTTAGCAACTTGTACTCGAACGGGTAGACCAGCGATTTTGCCGACAAATTCATCCGTATCGTAGCCGTTAATCTGTTCCTTCTTGCCGGTCGGCTGAAAGTCGACGGTCTCTTCGTTACCGCTCTGTTGTGACAACAGCTTCTTCAGGGCATTCCCTTCGGCGCCGAGCTCTTCCGCCTTCACATTCAGAAACATCTTGGTTTGATGCAAAAGGATGGTGGTGACTCCGGACTGGGTGTCCAGTAGAGCGGTCGTTTCCGGGTTCGCATCAATCCGGCAATGATTGTCTTTCAGTTTTATGGTGACGTCCTGGTTTCGGCCAAGATTTTGTACCGTCTCCTTAACAACGAAGTCTGCGCTGGCGCTCTGGACACAAAGCGTCAGTAGTAAACCCGCAAGCATGAACGATTGCATAAGCAAAAGGAGGCCTAGGCAACCTATAAGAAAAGGCGGACGGGACAAGTTTGCGAATGGGCGAAACGGCGAATGGGCGAAACGGCGAAAGGGTGAAATGGCGACAAGGTTGGTAGGGCGAAAATCACGGCGCGCTGCTGCCGTACCATCAAATTCACGCACGCCCGCGCCGGATTTGAGCCGCGCTGCCGATTTGCCACCTCGCCGGCTCCTGGGGTCCTGATAGCGAAGATCTTTTGAACGTTGCAACGCGCACGCATGGCTCAAATCCGGCGCGTAGACATCCATTAGCAATGGCACGTCAGCGGCGCGCCGAGATCTTCGCCCTACCAACCCTTTCGTTCTATCGCCGCGTCGCCCATTCGCCCCATCGCCCCATCGCCTCAACCGGCTGGCGTCTTAATCAGCACGACAAGATCGATCGGCTCCGGGAGCGGAAGCGGCCCTGAGTGCCGGATTTTCCATCTGGCGAAATCAAATCCAGAAATGGGAATCTGTTTCCAAGCAGGGTTTATGGTGATTTGGGCCAGGTCGCTTCTTGTCACCACACAAACACCGGACGGTGTGCTCGCCAAGAAATCAGCAACCTGCAGCGGAGACAAGTGGACTAAGAAGGGCTTAACCGAGTATCGAAAATACCAGACCAGGCTTTGCTCGTCGTAGCCGGTATATCCGACTCGACTTTCCGCGTTGAGAGAGGATTTGGCGCCTTCATACGCTGCTTTGGATGGAAAATAAGGAGCCACCCCCCTGAAACCGATCAAACTGACCAATACATACAGGGCGACGGTTGCGCCGGCGAGTAAACTAGCGCGAGCGAGCGAGTTAAGGTGCTTCGCTGTCAGGATAGCGAGCAGAGGAAAGGCCGGTAAAGTGTAGTGAGGCAGCTTGGTCTGGATCAACGTGAATATCAGGAAAACGAGAGCGATGCCGCCGAGCAGATAGCGTTCGGGCAAGTCCAGACCACCGCGAAGGCGCGCGATTGTGCGAGGTAGATAGGTACACCAAGGGAAGAAACTGAAAAAAATCGTCAAGAAGTAGAACGGGAGCGAAAGAACGTAACCAATAAGGCCGTTGGCGCCGTGACTCTGCATAGGAGCAACGGATCGCATGACAACGTGCCGGCCAATCCCGATCGCAAAGAACTCGCCTTTAGTAGCGACTAAGGCGGGAATACCCCAGGCGCCGACGATCAAGACCAGAAGAACCACGCCCAACAAGGCCGAGCCGGGGTGAAAGGAAAAGCCTTTCCTTTGGGAGAGATAAAAGATGGCCGGGAACAAAATCGGCAGCAGCGCGATTGGCCCTTTGGCTAGGAACCCTAGAGCCAGGGAAATATAGAACGCGATCCAAAGCCAGCGGAATTGGGGATTTGCCATTCTTTCCCAGGCGATCCAAGTGGCACCCAGGAAAAAAAAGATCATGGGCATATCGGCAACGGCTGCCCGGCCGTGAATGAACAGCTGGAGACAAGTTCCGAAAATAATTCCCGACCAAAGACCGATTTTTAGTCCGTATAGGCGAGCTCCCCAGATCGCCGTGAGAACGGCAGTGGCTGCGGCAAAAAGCACGGAGGGAAAACGGACCGAAAAGTCGCTCTCACCGAACAGCTGTACGCTACCGACCTGACACCAATAAATTAGCGGCGGCTTATCGAAGCGATACTCTCCGTTGACGCGCGGGATAATAAAGTCACCGCTTTGCCGCATCTCGCGAGATGCCTCGGCAAAGCGCGGTTCATCGCGGTCGATAAGGGGGAGGGTGTTGTTCCCCAGCGAATCGACGATTGCGACCGCGACGAAAAGGAGCAACAGATGGAGCGGTCGAATCATTAGCCCGGATTTTCTCAAAGAAGATAGCCTGCATTTCTCACAGCAACCACCGAGCTGCCGAATTCAGCCTGAAGCGTTCGTGCTGTGAGAAATGCAGGCTGGGGACACGGTCGACAAACCCGCCAAACAATGTGACAGAGTTGATCAGATGGAAATTCGCCGAGCACAACCGTCGCCGCAAAACCCGCCACATGCAGCTGCTTTGCCTGCGTGGCTCGATCCCTTGATCTGGCTGGTGGTTTTGATCGTGGTGGCCTGCCTGGGATTCTTTTTCGACCAGACGGTCGTCGGAGCGATCGCGGATCATCAGATAAGATGGCTGGAGCAGATCGCCGGCGTCATTTCGAAATTTGGAGATTGGCCTGAGCTAATGGGATACGCAACGGTCGTATTGATCGGAGTGGGCTTCGCTCGAAAACGGACTTTGGTCAAAGTGATTCTCTGTATGATGATAGCCGGCACTTTGGCTGGGACAGCGACCAATAGTGCGCGGTTACTTTCCGGCAGAGCGCGTCCAAATAATCACGAGGTCCCACCGGGCTGGTACGGGCTGTGGTACAAAGGTCAATGGTTACTCGGAAAATACAAATTTCATTCTTTTCCGTCCGGACACACCGCCACCGCTTTTGCTTTTTTTGGAGTAATCGGTTTCGCCTACCGACGCCGGGCCTGGAGCTTTCTGGCCGTGGCCAGCGTGATCGGTTGGTCGCGCCTATACATCAACGCACACTTTTTCTCCGACGTGCTCGTCGGTGCGGTGGTCGGGCTCTTCTTTGCTCAATTAACTTGGGAAAGAGCGGGCCCTCTGGTGGCGAGGCTAGTGAAGGAAAAGTGATTTGTGGGGTGGCCGCGTGAGTAAGCGGTAAACAGTAAGCGGTAAACAGTGAGTCAGTGACTCAATAAGCAGTCTTTTTGTCGTAACGCGCAGCTCAGCCGGCTTCTACACTGCTTACTGCTTACTGCTTACTGCTTACTTTACCAGGCCACGTCCCAGCGCGCCGCTAAACGTCCTCGTCCGCGCCACCCTTCTTGTTAGTGAGTCCTCGCAGTTTGCCTTCGATGAATTCATCGAGGTCGCCGTCCATTACGGCTTGGACGTTGCTAGTCTCCACCCCGGTACGGTGATCCTTGACCATCTGGTAAGGCTGGAAAACATAGGATCGGATTTGGCTGCCCCAGGCGATCTCGCCTTTCTCGCCGTACTGCCGGTCGATCTCAGCCTGTTTCTTGTCCTGTTCGATCTGGAGCAATTTCGCTTTCAACATGTTCAAGGCCATTTGCCGGTTTCGGCCCTGGCTACGTTCGGCTTGGCAGGCGACGACCAATCCAGTAGGCACGTGGGTAATCCGGACGGCAGTTTCCACCTTGTTTACGTTTTGGCCGCCCTTACCTCCGCTCCGGAAGGTATCGATCAGAAGATCGCTCTCGTTAACCTCGATGTTCACGTCTTCCTTGAGCTCAGGGACAACGTCAACGCTGGCGAAGGACGTGTGGCGGCGCTTATTCGCATCAAAGGGCGAAATGCGCACCAAGCGATGAACGCCGCGTTCGGTCTGCAAATAGCCGTACGCGTATTCGCCGTTAACGAGGATAGTGACCGATTTTACTCCGGCCTCGTCTCCTTCCTGAATATCAACGATCTGGCTGGAAAATCCGCTGCGTTCTGTCCAACGCTGATACATCCGAAGCAGCATATCGGCCCAATCGCACGACTCTGTGCCTCCGGCCCCGGCGTGAATGGTGAGGAACGCGTGGTTTTTATCGAACTCGCCAGACAGCAACATCTTCAGTTCGAAAGCTTCGAGCTCTTTGCTCAAGGATTCGTACTCGCCGTTAACCTCGCGAAAAGCCGTTAATTGGCTGGTGGGATCTGTTTCTTCTTTAGCCAAAGAAAGCAGCACTTCGAGATCGTCCGCTTTTTCAGTCAATTGCGCAAAAGGCAAGGTTTTCGAGCGTACGGAAGATGCTTCGTCGATCACTTGTTGGGCGCGCTCTTTATTGTCCCAAAAAGCGGGCTCCGCCATGACTGATTCCAACTCGCCGAGCCGGGCTTTCAGCTTCGGGTAGTCAAAGATACCTCCGAAGTTCGCCTAAACGGCTCTTCAGCTCTTCGAGTTTAATGGCCTGAAAATCGACTTCCATAAAGCGTTTAATCTGCCGCCAAAGGCAGAGAGTGTAAAGGGGCGGTGGGGCGAATGGGCGAATGGGCGAAGGGGCGAAGGGGCGAATGGGCGAATGGGTGGCGCAACGTTTTTGGCGGTAGGGCGAAAAACTCGGCGCGCCCAGGGTGCTTTTTTGCCTTCAATTCGTACGCGCCGGTTTTGAGCCGCCTTGTGCGTGTCCCATCTATTTGACGGTCATCAAGTAGCCGCCGTTTTTGCGTGTGGACGCGATTACACCGCAGGGTCACACGTAACGGCTCAAAACCGGCGCGTTCTAGTGAATCCCGAAGCCACATCATTGGCGCGCCGAGTTTTTCGCCCTACCAATCGTGGTCATGCGCCATCCATTCGCCGCGTCGCGGCGTCGCCGTGTCGCCGTGTCGCCGTGTCGCCGTGTCGCCGTGTCGCCGTGTCGCCGTGTCGCCGTGTCGCCGTGTCGCCCACACGCCATTCGTCTCTTTAGGGCTTGGCAAGCGTAACCGCTTTTCCTTAGAGTCGTCTAAAGGAGGATCCTGAGAGGAAATATTCTTCTCAGGCTGGCCCCTAAAGCATCGAGAAATGAACACATCCAAATCATTCATTGCGGTCGCATTACAACTTGCGGCCTGCGCTGGTCTGTTTCCCAAGGACGCGAAAGCAAGCCCTATCAGTACGGGGGCCAGCGATGACACACGGATCGGAGAACGGATTGCGAAAGTAAGACAAATGCTTTCTCAAACCGCACACGAGCAAATGACGGCTTCGAAAGACGTAGACGGAGTCAGAATAAACTGGGCGAATTGGCGTAAAGGCGGTTGGGGTAATGGTAGAGGCACGTGGCGTAACGGTTGGCGTAATGGAAGCAGATATGCTTGGCCGAACGGCGGCTGGGGTAATGGCGCCGGATTCCGAGTTCCTCCGGGTTGGGGAAACTATGGGTGGCCGAACGGCGGGGCCATTGTTGCTCCGGGCTGGCTCAAGTTCTGGTTCAACCACTAGAGTCCGTTTTAGGTTTTAAGTTTTAGGTTTTAGGTTCTAAGTTCGCGCAGGTAGACGTTGCGTCCTGCGCAGGGGAACTCGGAACCTTTAACTTAAAACGTCGAACCTGTAACCAATAGAGTCTGTTTTAGGTTTTAAGTTTTAGGTTCTAGGTTCTAAGTTTGAGCATAAAGCTTGCCGTCCTCGCAGGGAGACTTGGAACTTTTAACTTAAAACGTCCAACGTATAACCAATATGGAGGTATCACCCGTTCAGTTGCTGATCTTTCAGCCAACCCCGTTCTGCAATCTTAACTGCACTTACTGCTATCTGCCGGACCGCAAAGACAGGCGGGTCATGGACGTTGAGATCGTCCGGACTGCTGTCGAGAAGCTGAAAGAAGAACAGCTCCTTGAACCTGGTTTCGGTATCATCTGGCATGCCGGAGAGCCCACGGTCGTGCGACGAGAGCAGTATGCTGAGTATTTCGCGGCCATCCGCGACGTACTCGGGGACTTCCAGCTGGTGAATCATTTCCAAACAAACGGCACCCTTATTGACGATCGCTGGTGCGAATTTATTAAGGAGCATGATATCGCGGTCGGGGTTAGCATCGATGGGCCGGATTTCATTCATGACCGATCCAGGAAATCGTGGAGCGGCCGCGGTACACTCGATAAGACGCTGCATGGAATCGAAAACCTCAAGAAACACGGCATCGAGTTCCACACGATCTCCGTGATCGGCGAAGCCTCGCTAGGCCATGCTAAAGAGGTCTATGATTTCTTGGTTTCATTAGGACCGGTTCTGCTGGGCTTCAATGTTGAGGAAGAGGAAGGGGTTAACCAGACATCGACTCTTGCGGATCGTTCGGAGCGCGTGGAGCAGTTTTTTCAGGAACTTTACGACCTCGCCAGAGAAAATGGGTTTGATCCGCCTGTCCGCGAGTTCGAGAACGCGTGCGGTTCGATTGCTGCAGGGCATAACAACGAGGCCAACCAGCAAATTCATCCCTATCGCATAGTGACCATTTCGGTCGACGGGGCCTTCACCACTTTTTCTCCAGAACTCTTGGGGATGAGCGCGAAACCGTATGGAGGGCTAGAAATCGGCAACGTTAAGACCGACTCGTTTCGTGGTGCACTGGAGACTCCGAAATACCAGCAGATGTACGGGGATATTCTCGCGGGCGTAAAACACTGCCAGGCGACTTGCGAGTATTTCGATGTTTGTGGCGGGGGCGCACCCGCAAACAAGTTGTTTGAGAAAGGCAGCTTTGCCGTGGCCGAAACCCGGTTCTGCGAACAATCCTTAAAAATACCGACCCGGATCGTGCTCAAGGATCTTGAGACCGTGTTGGCTGGGAGCGGGAAGCCGATTAAGGGATTCGATCCGAAAGATAAAGGGCGTTGGATAAGCCCGTGGCAGTGAGGCGAAACGGCGAATGGGGGAAACGGCGAAACGGCGAGTGGGCTATCGCGAAGCCCATGGTCGGTAGGGCGAAAAACTCGGCGCGCCCATGGTGTTTTTTCTAGCTTTGATTCGTCCGCGCCGGTTTTGAGCCGGGTGGTGCGGGTCGCATCGATTTGAAGGTGGTCGCGAACCCGACATTTGAACGCGGGTAAAATCGTGGGCGAAATCGGCTCACACGCAACGGCTCAAAACCGGCGCGATTAAATCAGGTAGCAGCCTAACGCTCGGCGCGCCGAGTCCCGCCGCCGCTACGCTTTGGCGCGGCCTATTCTGCAGAGCGTGTCAGACCTTTAGACCGGGCCGCGACGTAGGCTTTGCGAAGTCGGGTTTTCGCCCTACCGATCGTGGATAACGTATCGCCGCGTCGCCCATTCGCCGTGTCGCCGTGTCGCCCTCACGCCGTCATTCGCTAAACAACTCCTGCAGCTCCTTCACCTCCCGGCGGGAGACGAATTGCTTGAACGACTCGTGATTGGTTCGTTTGGCGAGATAGATTTTCAGGACCTTCTCGAGTAACGCAGGTAGTTCTCCAAACGGGATGCCGTGGAAAACTTCGCGGGCTAGGGTTTCGTTCTGGCCGCTGCTTCCGCCGAAGAGGACGTGGTAGCCTTCGACTTGTTTACCGCTCTGGCCTACTTGAACGCCTAAGAGTCCGATGTCCCCAATATAATGTTGCGCGCACGAGTGCGGGCAACCGGTCAGATGAATATTGATCGGCTGATCCAGTGCGACGCGTTTTTCTAAGTATTTGGCTAGCTCGACGGCCTGGCCCTTAGTGTTGGTGGCAGCGAATTTGCACCCGGTATTCCCGGTACAGGCAATCAGACCGCCGGTGATGCTGTTAGCTTCGTGATGCAGACCGATTCTCACCAGCGAGCGTTTAGCCGTTTCCACATAGGCATCCGGTACATTCGTAATGAGAAGGTTTTGCCAAACGGTTAGACGAATGTCGCCGCTGCCATAGTTCTGCGCCACGTCTGCGATCCGGCGCATTTGCCTCGTGCGCAGCCGCCCAACCGGTATCGCC
>JAFAHI010000478.1 GCA_019237325.1 Verrucomicrobiota bacterium
CGCCTATGTCAGACGTAAGTCCCACTCTGGTCAAACAACTTCGCGAGAAAACAAACGCTGGTATGATGGATTGCAAGAAAGCCCTGGTTGAAGCCGGCGGCGATCTTGAGAAAGCAGAGGATATCCTTCGGAAAAAAGGAATTGCGAGCGCGTCCAAAAAGGCCAGTCGTTCTGTGAAGGAAGGCGTGGTCGCGTCCTACATCCATTTGCAGGGTAAAGTGGGCGTTCTGGTGGAGGTAAATTGCGAGACTGACTTTGTCGCCAAGAACGACATCTTTCGTGAATTTGTCAAAGATCTCACCCTCCATATTGCGGCTGCGCATCCCATCTATGTTGTGAGAGACGAGGTGCCGGAAGCCGTAATCGAACGGGAACGCGAAATCTACCGGGAACAAGTGAAGGGTAAGCCCGCGAACGTGGTTGAGAAGATCGTGGACGGTAAACTGGATAAGTTTTACGGCAGTGTCTGTCTACTAGATCAAGCCTTCATCAAAGACCCGGATAAAACGATCAAAGATTTAGTCGCATCCAAAATCGCTGAATTAGGCGAGAATATCGTTATCCGGCGGTTTGCCCGATTTGCTGTTGGGGAAGAGCTGGAAGCTGCGGCGTAGAAGAGCGAAACGGCGACGGGGCGAATAGGCGAATGGGCGAGTTGATAGGCGGTTGTCCATCACCCCGAGCGGAGGGGAGCCGCATTGGGTGTGACCGTACGCGAGATGATCGCCTCCGTGTATCGTGTTCTACGTCCGAATCGCATTGTTAGCCGCGGCTCCCTTGAACGTGTTGCAGGCCCCTAAACGTTAAACGTCCCATGGCCTGCCCGATTTCCGGGCGTCGCGGTTGTGGGCACATGAAAATTCCTTGTTCGTGGTGTGTGATCCGAGACGCGCCACGCCGCCGCACACCCAATGCGACGCCCCTCCCGTCGGGGCTCGGTACAGTCCGTTTTTTTAATCAAGTTGTATCCCCACGTCGGTCATGGCGTCCAAACCTGACCCGTACTATGGGACTAATGGGAACCGATGTATAGGTCGCGTAATTCATATTAGTCCTATCCAGGAGCGCGAATTCCGAGTCCCGATTCCCAGAACCGTCCCATTGCTATTGCGGTTCCCCCTCATAAACCACGTTGCAGTTTGCCCAACGATTCGCTATATCCGCCTAATGAAACGGCGGTTGTTCCTTTCCCTGTGCTCCTTTCTGGGGCTTTGCCTTCCTGCCTTTTCGCAGGACACCATCAAAATCGGCGAGTTCGGCTCGTTAACCGGTGACAATGCCAGCTTTGGCACGTCGCAAAACGAAGGAGTCCAAATGGCGGTGGAAGAAATCAATAATGCCGGCGGGGTTCTCGGCAAAAAGATTGATCTGACCGTTGAAGATAATCAGACCAAACAGGGCCAAACAACTACCATCGTCCGAAAACTGATTTCTCAGGACCATGTCGTAGCTTTGGTTGGGGAGGTTGCTTCCTCCAAGACTTTGGAAGCGGCGCCGATCGCCCAAGAAGCCAAAATTCCCCTGATTGCGACGGCCGCCACTAACCCTAAAGTGACCCAAGTCGGTGACTACATTTTCCGAGTCTGTTTCATCGATGACTTTCAGGCTGTCGTTATTGCGCGTTTCGTTCTGGAGAAATTGCATAAGACCAAGGTCGCTTTCATGACGGACGTGAAACAGGATTATAGCGTTGGGCTGACTCAGTTCGCTAAAGACTATTTCCTTAAGAACGGCGGCCAGGTCGTCAAAGAACAGAGCTATAGCTCGGGTGACAAAGATTTTCGCGCCCAATTGACGGATATTAAATCGGCGAACCCCGATGTGATTATTATTACCGGTTACTACCCGGAAGTTTCTTTGATCGTCCGTGAGGGCCGTCAGTTAGGGATCAAAGCCGCCTTCTGCGGTGGCGACGGATGGGACGGCGCTTCGCTGATTCCAGTAGGGGGTAAGGCCATTGAAGGTGCCTATTTCTCGAACCATTTCTCGACCGAGGACAAATCACCTGCCGTCCAGGAATTCGTCTCCAAATACAAAAAGAAATATAACGGCAAGACTCCCGATGCTTTTGCGGCCCTCGGTTACGATGCCGTTAATCTGCTGGCGGATGCGATCAAACGGGCCGGCGGGACAGACTCCGAGAAGTTGCGCGACGCGATTGCTAGCACCAAGGATTTTCCGGGTGTAACCGGCAAAATCACCATCAATCCGGAACGGAATGCGGATAAGTCAGCGGTGATCATCACGATCAAGGATGGAGCGCTGCATTATTTTGAGACCATAGAACCGAAAGCAGCCAGCTAGAACGGCTGGCACGTGAGAGGTGAGACGTGAGAAGTGAGACGTGAGAGGTCGAGATTGCGCGCGATGCACGAGCCTCGGCCCAACTAGTCACCAATCACGAATCACTAAACACTTTCCGTCCCCGACGATGCGAACGGTATACCGCTTGTTCATAGCCGGTCTCTCACCTCTCACTTCTCACCTCTCACTTCTCACGATTCTCCTGTTCGCGCAGCCCGGCGTCGCCCAAATTAAAATCGGCGCAGTAAGCTGCATCTCAGGTCCGCTTTCAACCTTCGGTATCTCCAGCATCCGCGGAGCACGGATGGCGATCGAGGAGATCAATGCAAAAGGGGGCGTCCTAGGGCAGTCGATCGAGCTGGTTGTTGACGACAACGGTTCAAAAGCTGGAGAAACGGCCAGGATCGCTCGGAAATTCTTGTCCCAGGATCACGTGGTGGCGATTCTCGGTGACCTTACCTCTTCCTCGACAATGGAAGCGGCGCCCTTAGCTCAGGAGGCCCATGTTCCGTTGCTCACCCCGTCGGCCACCGCCGTGTCTGTCACTAAGGTCGGTGATTATGTATTTCGGAGTTGTTTTACCGATCCGTTTACCGGCCGGATTATGGCGCGATTTGCTGTCGACCACCTGCATGCTCGGCGCGGAGTTATCCTTACCGACGTTAAACAAGACTACAGTATCGGCGTAAGCGCAGAATTGAGCTCCTATTATCGCCAACAAGGAGGACGAGTTCTCCAGGAATACAGTTTCAGTAGCGGCGATACCGATTTTCGAGCGCAGCTTTCATCGCTAAAAAGCCTGCAACCCGACGTGGTTTTTGTGCCAGCCTATTATACCGAAGCCGCTCTGATCTTAAGGGAGGCCCGCCAGCTGGGCATAAAATCGGAGTTTGTAGGCGGTGAAGGTTGGGACAGTCCCTCCCTGATCTCTGTGGCCGGGAAGAGCGCTGATAGAAGTTATTATACGGATCATTTTTCGCCGGACGACCCAAACCCTTTAGTCCAAGCTTTTGTTCAGACGTATAAAACGAAGTATGGAACCGCTCCGGATGCCTTATCGGCCTTGTGGTATGACGGCGCCGGGTTGCTGGCCGATGCTATCCGCCGAGCCGGCTCCGCGGAATCGGCCAAAATTCGAGATGCACTTGCTGCAACCAAGAATTTCCCTGGTGTGACGGGCAATATCTCATTGGATGAACAACGCAACGCGAGTAAGCCGGGCGTGATTGTCACCATCGAAAACGGTCACGTCAAGATGGTGGAAAGGGTGGAACCGTGAGGTGTTTGGCTTGGTTCGGTCGGAACCGTGGAGCGCTGCCTCGCTTGCGAGGCCGACTCGGTCGGAACAATGGAGGGGAGCCGCTTTTGAAGGTTGCCGGTAACCTGAGCTGATCGCGCAAACAATCATTGTATTTCTGAGAAGTTGTCTAGCAGGCGGCTCCCGGAAACGTCCCACGATGCGGTTTCGCCTCATTGCGTTGCATGGGGTAGGAACGAAGTGAATCACGGTGGGTTGTAGGGGCATCAGGAGACGTTCGCGGGAGCCGCCTGCTCGCGCACGCCCACCCGGTAAACGCGGGGTTTCAAGAATGTGCGTGCAAACGAGGCTCGGGTAAAAGCGGCTCCCCTCCAGGGCTGCCGACCGCATCGGCCTCGCAAGCGAGGCAGCGCTCCACGAAGGCCGGCTTATTCGTGTCCATTCACGGTTTCTCTCCGATTCGTGTGCATTCGCGGTTAAAATTTCTAGCGCAAATTGCTGAAATGCGCTGAATATAGGCCGCAGGCGAGCACGACCAGCTCGAGGGTTATGATCAAGCGATGGCACAAGTCATACTTTTCTTACAACAGTTGTTAAATGGTCTCTCGCTGGGTTCGATCTATGCTTTGATCGCTCTCGGCTACACCATGGTATACGGGGTCTTGCGGTTCATTAATTTTGCCCATGGCGATGTTTATATGCTGGGTGCGTATGCCGGTTTCGCCATTACGAACTTGCTGTATCTGTTCATCCCATTGGACCAGTTCAGTGCGATCAGCCGGCATACCTTCGTGCCGATATTCCTTTGCACCGGGATTGTGATGCTGGGCGCCATGATTTTCTGCGCCTTCCTGGGCGTTGCGATTGAGCGAATCGCCTATCGACCGTTACGGAACAGCCCGCGATTGACAGTATTAATCACCGCGATTGGCGTCTCTCTGTTCTTACAGAACATGACCCAGTTCTTCGTTGGGGCACAGCCACTGGCCTTCAAACAGCTGATCCCAGTTCGAGCCATCGAAGGTCTGGGAGATCTCACGGTTTTGAGCAGTCAAGCCGCGATTATCGTCTCAACCATCGTGCTCATGGTGGTCCTCCGATTCGTCATCATGAAGACGAAACTCGGTCTGGCGATGAGAGCGCTCTCCGTTAATCCGACCGCTTGTTCTCTGATGGGCGTCAACAACGGACTCGTGATTTCGTTTACTTTTGCGCTTGGCTCAGCTTTGGCCGCTGCCGCTGGAATCTTAGTGGCGATGGATTCTCCTTCGATCAATCCTCTGATGGGGAATTTGCCAGGAATAAAAGCGTTTGTGGCGGCAGTGCTGGGTGGAATCGGCAACATCACCGGCGCAGTCGTAGGCGGATTAATTATCGGGATCTTGGAGACCCTGGTTGTATGGTATTCCAACGACTTGGCGAATTGGTTTCCTTTCCTCCATACATTATTCCCCGATGGCCTATCTCAACTTCGCGACGCCATCGCTTTTGCGGTGCTTATAGTTATCTTGCTCTTTAAGCCAACAGGCATCCTGGGCCGAGTCGAACGGGAGAAAGTATGAGCCGAGCGCGTGCGATCCTGGGTGGCTTTTTGCTCTTTCTCTTTGTTTTTGCGCTTACCGCCGAGCACCCGTTTTCGTCTTATCTATCCTATTATTACGATATTCTGATCAACATCGGGATTAATGTGATCCTCGCTGTTAGTTTGAACCTGGTAAACGGTTACACCGGACAATTTTCTTTGGGTCATGCCGGGTTTATGGCGGTGGGCGCTTACGCTGCCGGGAGTTGGACCGTTCATCTGGGTCCAGTC
>JAFAHI010000528.1 GCA_019237325.1 Verrucomicrobiota bacterium
CAATCCAGCGTTGCCGGTAATACTCCGAGTTGACGAAAACCAGATCAAGCTGGGAGTAAAACCACTGCATGAAATTCCAGGCCAACGTCTCCATGTAGTTGTCCTGGGTAAGAATCCGAACGTACTGCGGAAAGTCGGGGTGATAGATCCCTACGGCGCGGATATCGAGAATCTTGGCCGCAACCAAAGCGGTCAAACCAACTGGACCCGGTGTGCTGATAATCAACTCGGTGAATCGCTCACTCTGGATGTAGTCGATCATGTGCAACACCGGCGGAAAACTCAGCTTTTGCAGCTCATACTCCGGCAACTCGAACTCGCCGATCGGGACAAAGTTTTTGATGGGAATATCGGCAATTCCGATCTGGGGACGCGAAGTGACGACAATGAGATCCGCCCCGTTTTCCAGCCCGGCAGCCGTCATTTTTCGGATGGTGGTGGTGACACCGTTCACGTCTTCCAATGTGTCGGTAAACCAAGCCCGCTTGGTGTTTTCGAGCACATCCGGAACAAAATTCACGGTTCCCAAGCAGATATCGGTGAGCCGGCTGCGAGATGGGGCCTGGCTATGGTAGCCGTAGAAATAGGGACCTAGCAGCAACCCGAGCGGCATCAAAGCGCTCAGCGTTTGTACGGCGTCCATCACGTTGCCAGAGGAGATTTGCTGCACGAATCGGTCAAAGAATCGAAACCCTAGCTGGTTAAAGACGGTAGCCACTAGCAGGAACGCCCGCCGTTCCGGCTCCTTAACACCCTGGGTCTCTTTCGCGAGTTGAGCTTGGACATCCTGATTACCGAAATAATTGGCCAGCTCGGGCCAAAGAGAGAGGTTCGCCGGCTTGGCCAATTCGAAGATCTTGCCGGAAACGATGCCGTTAAAAATCAGGCCGATCTTTTCACCAACACTGAAGTGCGTTGGGTTTTTGCCTTCCAAAAACCGGGAGATGACCACCTCCAAGAAGCCGAGATTCGGGCTGACCGCAGCGGAGAACTTGTCTTTGGCAAATTGGTACGCAGTGTTGTACAGGCCGTGAGCAATCACCAGCGGAGTGCCGCCAAATCCGCGAGTGACACAGTTCCCCTGCTCCAAGTTGCGCAGGAATTCACCGATCGATTCTACATCTGGCGTTTCCGTATAAGCGGAACCCGGAAAAATCCCGGCGTGATCATCGGAACCGCCCACAAGCACCTTTCGCCACGGCTCGGAATGGGTTGGCGCCAATTTTTGGCGTTCTGCAAAACAATCAATCCTCTCCGGTGTGAGGGAACGAAAAACGAAACGGGCAACTTCGCTTAACAAGCTGTCGCGCAGTCCGTTGACCCCTTCAAAATGTTTAAACAGCAGGATCAACTTTTGGACATGATCGGCAGTTAAACGACGATCTTTGTCGTAGAAAGGATGGGCCACGGCGTGGCAGATCCCGTTCTGGCTTAGGTACTCTCTGAGCTCGAAAATATTTCGGCGCAATTGCTGGATCTCGGCGTGCTGCGATTCGGAGATGTTCCAAACGAGCAAATGCACTGCCACATGATCTTCGGGAAATTCGGCTCCGACTTCGACACTAACGAAACTGCCGGGTAGCTCGGCGATTTCCAGACAACCATCGATGCGGTTGTGGTCAGTGAACGTGACAAAAGTCATCCCCTTCTCTTTGAGCCGGCGATAAAGGCCGCGCGGGGCTGAATAGCTATCGGGAAAGTCGAATCGGCGAAAGAGCCACTCTGCGGATCGGTCGCTAAACCTGGAGTGAAGATGGAGATCGACTTTTGCTGCCATCCTAATTTCTGCGGACAGGACACTAGCCCACGCTATAGCGCTGGCAAATATTTAGATCTAGCGCCCCGTGGAGCTGCCTCGCTTGCGAGGCCGGGAACTGCCCATGGCTTGTTTTGTCTGCGCGTGAGTCACTATGCAACGATGGCTCAGGGTCGGCCTCGCAAGCGAGGCACGCTCCACGGGGCGCTACCTCGAATCCCCTACCTCAACGCTCGTCGGCTTAACATGATTCGCGATAAACTTTTCGTAGGATAATGGTTGCCGGTCTTGAAGAGCTGCGGTGACCAAGCTCTTAACATGAGACCAAACCGCTGGAATTTCGCAATCTGCCGGGTGAATCCCGATCCGGAGCAAAGGTTTATCTCGCAGCCTTGAAATCAGCCCTTGGTTCCAAGCCAAACTCACCATCCGCCTCCAAGGCGCTCGAGTGCTCCATACCAACGACCGCGAGTAATAATTGTGAACGCCCTCAAAAACCTTAACTGACCCAACATTCGTGATGTAAGAGAACCCGACCTTGCGCACGGCAGCCTCCGCTTCGTAGCCCAAAAGCCAAGCCGGCGCGACGAAACCATTCAGCTTTCGTTCCAGAAACGCTAAATCTTCTATACCCATCTGGAGTCGGGAAATCGCTTCATCCCGGTCGAGATCGAAGAATTCTCCTTCCCCGGCCGTGTAGACTTGAGTTGTAAATTTGGTAATGCCGGCGTCCGTTGGCTTTGGGGTGCGCGCGTGATAATAACCATGGAGGACGGGCTCATAACCTTGCTGCACCCGGTCCGATATCCAATTTTTGAATGCCGCGTTATCCCGGACCGGCGCCTTACTGTGATGGTTCGGAATGATCAGTAACGAGCCCTCGGATACACCTAGGCTGCGCAAGGCCTCTATAATTTTGTCACAGTTCGCCTGCGTCAGAGGCGAGACGTCATGTACGGAAACGACGAGAGCTCTCATAAAAGTCAGATAAACGCTGCCGAAGGCCGAACACGAGACAGAGTGCACCGCTCGCAATCGGAAGCCAATCTCCAAACGAACCGTAGGGCGTCATATCATTCGCCAACGGAAAGTCGAGGTTATACGTCG
>JAFAHI010000538.1 GCA_019237325.1 Verrucomicrobiota bacterium
TTGCCGCGTGGCGTTATACATTACTTGACCCGGAACCGTCCAAAGTTTGAATCGCACTTTGAAGCCTTTGACTGAGCCACCGGTAATCGGAAGGAAATCAAAGAAAAGCGTCCGGTCATTTTGGGTCGGTAATAAAACCAAGTTACCCCTATCCTGGGCGTCTACTCGTTCGTGGACGTACCCGATAGAGGATGTCTTCCCACCCAGGGCACAGCCATAGTAGACGATCTTAAATTCGACCTCACCCTTAACGAAATTGATGAAAGACATCTTCCTAATGCTAGTGTTAACCCAACCAATTCGTCGAATGTTTTTATGCGCAAATTTTTTCGCCCTAAATACCGCTAACGGTCAGTCACGTCACCGGCGGTCCGAAACCCGATTCGCTCATCGATGGTGTACGGCGAAAGTCCGACCACTCTGCGGGTCAGTTGCCCGTCTTCGCTCATGAAATTTCCTCCGCGGACAACCGGCGACCCGCTCCCATCATCACTGGCCGTCCATTCCGAGACATTGCCAGCAAGATCACGGACGCCATACGGGCTCGAATCCACCGAGTATTGTCCAACTTCCGACCAACCAGCCGTCCGTTGGGCTCCGCTATAAAGGTTCGCGGCGCCAGCCTTAGGCTCATCCCCCCAGGGATATCGTCTCCCATCCGTCCCTCTCCCTGCCTTTTCCCACTCCATCTCAGAGGGGAGCCGCCGGTTCTCCCATTTAGCAAATGCATAGGCGTCAAACCAATCGAGATAGACGGCCGGAAAGTTCGGGTTAAGCCGCACCCCTTTGAACTCGGTCCCGGCAAACGCGGCTTTGGCATACGCTTCCCAGCTCGGATTCGTGTGACGCTTGCCCACCCGCTGGTTTGGGTGGTCATACTTAGTATCGCCACCGACCGCATTCAGAAACTCCTGATACTGCCAGACCGTGACTTCAGTGGAGTCGATGTTAAACCCAGGGACATCCAGCTGGCGGTCGTCTTGAAATTGAAATAGTCCCGACGGAATCAAGATCCTGGCGGGAGTATGTTTCTGCCAACCAACTCGAAATCCCAGGGCTTGCGGAATCCCTTTGCCAATCAAGCTTTCCCAGACCGCAAATCGGAAACTTTTATCGAGCGACAGCCAAACACCACCGCAAAATATTGCGCCAATTAGAACCACAGAAAAAGTCGTCCTGATAACCCGACGTCTTCGTTCGCGACGATGCGCGTTCGCAATACGCTGCAACAATTCCGCCACTGCATCGCGTTCCAACTGTGACCGTGCCTTCTGCCCAGCTGTCTCGGAGCGCTCACTTTTCCGCCACCACTTTAGCGTCTGGCGCAACACACTTTGAGACGACGGAGCCGAAGTCGTTTCGTCTCTTCCTCGTCTACCTTCCTTGTGCTCGCGTTCATCGCGTTGGCGTACCGCGTCCATTAGAACCTGCTCCCAACCACCAGTGATGGTCCGCGGCGATAAATGCCCGGGCGCGATAGGCACAAATTCGAAGGTGCCGTGGCGCCAGCATAGCACCTCGAGCAGTGCGGGTTCGCCCGTCTTCGATTTAGTGACGGCATGCATAATCCGTCCGTCGCGGAGCACAATCTCGCCGGTTTCCCCGCGACGCCGCACTAAGAGCCGCCCATCGCGCCGGGCGACACATGCCATCTGGATGATATCGAGTAGCGGGAAATTGCGCAGTTTACCGTTAAAACCTGCAGCTCCATTCTCGACTCCGATCGAACCCGGCGTCGCGTCCGTTGAGATGCCTTCCTGTCGTCCGGGACCACGCATGAGCTTTCGACCTAAGCCTTATCCGTCCTTCGATTCGAGGGTAGGCACAGCACGAAGCTCAGGCAAGCTTTTAGCAGCGTGAAATCGTACTCGTCCTCCCGCCTTCGCAAAGCCTACGGCGCGGCAGGCCGTCGTCGTACTCGTCCTCGAAATGGTAGGGCGAGGCTCCCAAACGACCCAGATCTATCAACGAAGAGCTGCGCATTGGAACGGTATTTTCGCGTCACCACGCCAGAACGTTTGCCGGGCCGAGGGTCGAAGCGCGTGACCAAATCTGCACGCTCAATCACCAACTCCATCCGTCACGCATCTCGAGCACGCGGACGAGCACGAGCACGAGGACGATTGAAAAGCGGGCCCTCCTAACTCCTGACGAGCATAAAGCGAGTCACCCCGGCATCCTCCCAATATACCGCGCTCGAGGACGGATTAATCCGCCTTGGCGGTGTTGCTCGATAGCATGCCCTATCCAACCCGCGATTCGGGCCAGAGCAAAAATTGAGAATGGCGAGCTAGCCGGAAGGCCATATGCCCGAGCCAAAGCGGCCAGCACCAGATCGATCGTTGCCGGCTTTCGGAGCACTTGAACGGCCTGGGCAACCAGCTTCGCTTGAGATTGTCCAACCCTTGTTTTCCTAAGCATCAGCAAGAGCGCTTTAGCGCGGACGTCGCCTGCTGGGTACAGGGGATGGCCGAATCCCGGAACAAATCCTTTCTCTCTGTGCCACTCTACCAATGTCGTACGTAACGTATTAGTGCTCTCCAGCTCGGTGAGTAACTGATAGCAAAGCAGGCTCATTCCGCCGTGACGATGGCCTCTCAAAGCACAGAGTCCTGCTAGGACGATTTCGTAAAGACTGCTTTCAGCTGAGGCCACAACGCGCGCCGTGAACGATGAGGCGTTCAGCTCATGATCCATGCACAAGATTAAAGCGGCGTTGAGTAAGCCGGTCAGATCCGGACTCTTGGGGGCCCAGGCTTGCTGCAACTGTTCAGTCGCGTCCTCCAACCGCACATCAGAACGCCCGACCAGACACTGTAGAAATAGTTCCAGGATTCTCCATCCCGTCGACAATGCAGTGGGCACGCTAAGGTCATATCCTCCGACGTCCCGGTCGCTCAACTCCATTAGACATCGCTGAAACTCTCTTAGCGGCGACGAATTAAGCCGCGGATTCACGAATGCAGTCCCGTCGGTCAACACCTGAAAAGGATCCTGGTTCCAAAACCATTTTATCACGCTGAAGAACCGTTCAGATCGCGCCAGCTCAACTGCGTTACGGCCCCGGTAGTAAAGCTGACCTTCATCAATCAACGTCAGTTCAGTTTCCAACAGCGGCACACCCCAAGACAAAGCCGTGGTGAGCTTTCTTGCCGGCTCACTCCGGACTTCTTTCCGTTGCCGGAGCCGTTCCAAATCCAGGCGATTGTATCGGCGCGAGCGGGAGCTACCCCCAGCTTCGGATCGGACCCAACCGCGACTGACGTAAGCGTACAATGTCTGCCGCGACACACCGAGGTAGCGAGCGGCTTCAGTGGAGGAAAGGAGGATGTCCATACGTGGTTTCACCTCCTCTCCGACAGCAGATAAGCGACCCACAATACGGAAAGATCACAAAGGACACGGAGACTGAAATAAGAATCAGATTCATCCTTCAGTCTTTGTGGCCTTTCCGTATCGTGATCCTCGGTTCGTTTTCCGGGTCTATTCGGGAAGGAGGTTGATCCCACGGACGAGCAGAAGCTCATCCCTACCGGTCGATCATATTGATTCATCGATCAACATTGACGACATAACAAACTCGTTCTCATGCTGATGGCATGAGCGATTCCGTGTCTCTCCCGGTTTTGGATGCCGGGCCTGATTATTTCGAGACCTATTTCCCCGAGAATGCTTTCCCAAACTACGGTTGGTCGAGTTTACCAGCCGGTCTACCCGCACAGGCC
This sequence comes from Verrucomicrobiota bacterium, assembly GCA_019237325.1. Classification (GTDB taxonomy): domain Bacteria; phylum Verrucomicrobiota; class Verrucomicrobiia; order Chthoniobacterales; family JAFAMB01; genus JAFAVN01. The sequence goes on from JAFAHI010000538.1 coordinate 3,726, forward strand.
TGGACCACAGAGACTACCCATCGAGACGGCCAACAAGGAGGACTACCTTTCACGGCTAACCAAAGCGTCGCGGTCTACCAAATCCTTTGCGATTTTACCGGCCAGTCCGGTGCGATCCGGCAAGCGGAATTCTTCGTCTACCGACCGCAAGACCTGTCCGCCCTGCAAGCGATTCAAGAACAATACGCCGGCGGAGCTCCGATCCAGCCGACTACCTGGATACGCGCGTCTACAGCTGACGTCGCTCTCATTAAGAAGTTAGGCATCGCCGAGTCCGGCCTGCTCGCATCGATATCCGACTATCATGTCTTTCATAAATTCCAACCGGCCGGTAGGCGCTCTGCCGCGTTAAAGTATCTCGACGCCGTCAAAATGACTTTGGATGCCGGGATTCGTCCTCGACTGCACCTCGAAGATGCTACCCGATCGGCTCCGGCTTTCTTACTTAGCTTTGTTGAAACGGTAATGAAAGTCGCTTCCGACTACCCGCCGGCACTTTGCGCGAAGTTCCGCGTCTGCGATACCCTAGGGCTCGGACTTCCGTACGACGATGTACCGCTCCCCCGGGGCGTGCCTGGCCTCATCAAGGAACTGCAACGGGTCGGGCTAAAGTCTCAAAACCTCGAATTTCATCCCCATAACGATACCGGCCTGGTACTGGCCAATTCACTGGCAGCGATTCGAGCAGGTTGCAGCGCCATCAATGGCACCTGTCTCGGGAAAGGTGAACGAACCGGCAACGCGCCTTTGGAACTGGTTCTGTTACATTTGATCGGAATGGGATATTTCCCCAGCCGACAACCCAATTTTCAAGAACTCAACCGCTTAGTCGATCTGTATGCCGACCTGGATCAACCGATTAGTGAAAAATACCCGTTATACGGTCGCGATGCGCACCGGACCCGGGCAGGAATCCATGCCGATGGCCTTAACAAGTTTTGGCCCATGTACGCGCCGTTTAATGTACCCTGGCTGATCGGCCGGCCTTTAGAGGTATCATTGACCAAAGATTCAGGGCTTGCCGGTCTGATCTTCGTGGTAAATCAGCAGCTCCACCGGCAGCTAGATAAGAACGATCCTTCGCTGTTAGAGGCGAATCGTTGGATCATGCAGGAGTTCGACGGAGGCCGCCAGACTGCGATCGAATGGGAAGAAATTTCACATTTCTTCAGCCGAGTCGGAAATCATCGTGCCACCTAGATTCGCTGGGGGATCCCCCAAGTGGATTTTGCCGGTCTTAGATAATAGGACAGAGACCCAACGCGTCGCTCTAAAGTTGGAGAGGACAATCACGAGGACCACCGTTAGAGGGACGCAAAGAAACGCTCCCACGATTCCCCAAACTGTTCCCCACAAGATCAACGCGATAATGACCGTCAACGGGCTAAGGTTGAGGGTCTCGCCCATGATATTCGGTTCCACAATGTTTCCCATGAACATGGCGATCGCAGTGATACCGATGCCAACGGCCAAGCAGGGACCGATATGATCGAACTGAACCGCCGCCAATAAGGTGGGCAAGACGGTGGCAACGATGACACCGATGGTCGGGATGAAATGAAGAATAAAGATGAGCAGCGCCCAGAACTCGGCGAAATCCAGACCAACGATCCGCATCAGGATGTACGCTAAGATCGCGGTGGTTAGACTCACGGCGGTTTTAACCCCAAGATAGGTGTGAATATCGCGATCGATACGCTGCATCATCTGCAATACGTGTTGCCGGCGTGACCGGTTCGGAAACAAGGCGGCTAGCTTTGCTGGCAGGGCCCTTAGTTCGATCAAGATAAACAACGAATAAATGAACACCAGAACCGTGCTCTCCAGCACGTCGGCGACGGACCGGGCAAGGTCAGTGAACAATCCTTTCAAGTCTAATGACCGGAAAACTCCAAGCATTTCCGGGGGTTCGTCTAGACCAAAGTGGCTGAAAACCTCGGTCTGCAGTTGTTGCAAGCGAGCCTGATATTTAGGAGCAGCTGCCGCCACATGAAACGCATTGTTAGCGACGATCGACGTCAAGGCTGAACCCACGCCGAAAATCAAGACGAACGAAAGAATCACCGTCAGCAGTTTAGGGATTTTGTGTCCGGCAATCCGAACGCGGCCCACGAGACGGCTGAGAATATCAACCAGGTAAACAGCGAGAAACGAAATAATCAGCGGGACGAAAAAATGCCGGCCCACACTCAATATATAGTAAACAGCGATGGCGATTGCCAAACCGCAGGCGGCGGTGATCAGGCGACGGAAACCGGTGGATCGAATTGGAACGGAGGGTTCACTCATTTGACTCGGGAATGATACGCGGTATCCGTCGTCCAGTTCAACCCTGGGTTGATGACGCGACCTGGAAAGGATAGCCCCGGCACCGGACCTTATGATTACGGACAGCGATCAGCGGGTTCTCTTTGGAACCCTGGATTGCGCTGGGCTCACTGGGCCTTCAACAACCCGGTTATTGACGCGATGATAAGGGGAACCAAGATCCAACCGGCGACTTGCAGAAAGATGGTAGCATACGTAGTCGGCCGTATCTTAAAATGGAGCACTTTGAAAATTCGAATTCCTATCGGAATTGAATTTCGAGATGGAGCCAACCTCTGACCGATTAGTACGTCAACCGGCGAAAATAAGCGTAAACTTACGCCGAATGCGTCCCAGACTGAATAGCGAAGCAGTGGGTCAATCTTCGCACCGCTGGCTACAGACTCCGATTGACCCGATTTATCCCTATCCGCCTTATGTTCCTCAAGCGCTCCAGGTTGGGAGAACAGGATCGCCCCGACTGAAATGAGCAGCGCCGAAATCAAGACTAATCGGAGAGGACGAACACCGTAGTTCAGAAGGATGCCGTAAAGACCGCTAAATACATATCCAAAATAATCTCGTCTCTGCCATTTTTCGTCACGTTCCTTATTCTGGCGCTCAAGATAAACTTGATCGGCTAGCCCGTCTTGTCCCTGGCTGCGGAAGCTTTTTTCCAGTGCTGTGTAAGGCTGTCGATCATAGGGCTGCCAGTGTCTCGTAAGTGCCCTCCAATCTAACTTCTCGTCAGCCAGCTCGTAGATCCGATCGTAACTACAACCGCGAAAATCCGCGGTGGTATGAAACTGCTCTTCGCTATTCGGACTATCACCTACTCGCCCATTCGTTGAGAAATAGATCGTACGCAACGTCATCTCCCGAAAACTAACATTGTTCCGGAATACTGCTCTTCTGAAGTCTGCTAAGGCATCGAAACGGCTACCATCAAAAACAGTCATTCCGTTGAACGTCGTTCCCGAAAAACTCGAGGAACCTCCAAATTTTACGCTGCTAAAATCAGCAGTAGCGTCAAAAATCGTCGCGGCATTGGTTGGTGTTTCTCCGTAGAAATAGGCTGCTCCGTCAATCCTAGTGCCGGAAAAATAGGCGTTGCCTTTGAATGAAACGCCCTCGAAATATGCGAAAGCAGCAACATAGACGTTCCTAAAGTCCAGTTCATGATAGAAAACGGTGGCAGAATCAGCGTCTTTGCCCCCATAAAAGAAAACGCCCGATTGAAAATTCGCAGAAGCGAATCTGGTGTTACCGCAAAATTTTGAGCCTTGAAACTCCGCCTGGCCGGCAATGTGGGCACCTATGAAATTTGCGTCTCCTAAAAAGACGGGTCCCCGGATCGTGGCATCGGGCACCGCGCGGAAGAACGCGCGGCCTTTAACATCAATGTCTTCAAAGTTCGCGGACTGGTCGAACTTTGTTCCCTGGAAGTTGGCATCGCCGCCAACGCTCACCCTGGCAAAGTCGAAATTTTGATGAAACACTGCTCCCGCAAGGTTAAGCGCTGGATAGGAACCAAAGACTGCATTCGTGCCAATGGTGGCGCCGACAAAAGAAACATTCTGCTCAAATTTAGCGCCGCTGAAACTCACTTCGGAATCGAAGTGACTGTTTTCGAACCTGGCTTCACCTTGGAACATCGCTGCGTTGAATTTGGCTCCGCCACTAACCTTGGCTTCCCGCAGGTAGAAGCCGCCACTAAATACGCTCGCACGTCTAGCATAATCATCATAAAATGATAAGGTCCCATCGATCTTCATCCGATCGAGAAAGGCGTCACCTGCAAACGATGTTCCTTGAAACTCAGCAGCTCCAACGATGTGTGCGTTGGCGAAATTCGCCTTCTTTGAGAAATGGGTCGTGATATCCGAGCTCGTGTAAAAGAAAACGCTCGCGTCAAAATTAACGCCTGAAAAAATAACATCATCCTCAAATTGTGAGCCCTGGAACTCGGCCTGGGCGCCAATATGAGCGACCGTGAAGTCCGTTGGCCCCCTAAAGACAGCACCAAAGATCATCGCATTAGGTTCAGCGCGGAAGAATGCAGCACCTTTGATGTCCGCACTGTTGAAGTTGGCGCTCTTATGGAACGTAGTTCCTTGGAACATAGCATCCCCGTTGACATGCAATCGGGCAAAGATTGCATCTCCGCGAAACTCAGCTCCTCCGAGTTTTGCGTTTGGATTGACGCCGAAAACTGCGTTTGCACCGATTGTTGCTCCCCCAAAGTTAACCGTACCCATAAAAACGACGCCGCTGAATTGGGCCTCAGCACCGATACTGACAGCACGAAAATCAGCATCCCCTTCAAAGCTCGCCACGTTGGGGATGTTAGGTCCAATTGTTTCTCTCGTCCCGGCATCAATGTCTGATTCGTAGAACGACGCGTAACCGTCTATTTTAGCTGAGTTAAAGGAGGCATTACCCTTGAATGTGGCGCCGCCGAATTCAACCGAGTTACCAAAATGCACCTCAACAAAATAAGCATCGCGGGCAAAAACGGCTCCCGCTCGCCTGCTTTCCAGGTCACTAGAAAAAAGAGCAACTCCCGCGATCCGTGCTCCGCTGAAGTTTGCGTTTCCCAAAAACGACGCTCCCTGAAAATTTACAGTCCCTTCAAATTGAGCATTGGTAAAATCGGCATCGCTCGCGAATGTCACCGAGTTGGCTGGCGCTTCATCGCTATCCTCTCCCCCGAATAAAGCATCGAGATCGAATCTTGCCTGCGAGAACGAGGCTCTGGCTTTGAAAATAGCCCCGGAAAACTTACTTGCTCCCTCAAAGTGAGCTTGGTGAAAGTTAGCATCTTGGCCGAAATCCGTTGCCAAGAAAAGGGCGGTTCGCAAGAATGACACTCGACTAAAGTCAACAGTAACTCCTTCTTGAAAACGCATTCGGCTCGCATCAAAAATTCCTTCGAAGTGAGAGTCCGAAAAATTTGCTTTTCCTGTACGGCAGTCACTCCCTCGGAATACCGCGTCTCCTTCCAAAACCGCTCCCGCAAATATCACTCCCTTTTCGAAAACGCAGTCACTGAAGTCAATGCGCTGCTTGGCAACAATATGAGCAAAATCCACGGCCGCCTTAAATTCGCAATGGTTAAATGAAACTTCATTTTCGAAGGTAACGG
>JAFAHI010000554.1 GCA_019237325.1 Verrucomicrobiota bacterium
GCTATTTGGAGGCCCATAATCTTGGAGAGGCTAAGCATCGGGTTGGTTTTCAGACGGGCAATTGTTTCGTCCAACCGCGTTCCGACCTCGTGAACGCCAAACGCCGAACGCATACGATATGACAAGACCAGTTTTGAACTTTGAAGCAGTTCGCGCTCTGCTGAAGCAGAGATTTCCAATGCTAATGATTGACAGTGTCGTCGCGCTGGAGCCCGAAAAAAGAATCCAAGCGATTAAAAATGTAACCGGCAATGAATTGCAGTTTGTCGGCCATTTTCCAGAACTTGCGGTTATGCCGGGAACGTTGATCGCTGAGGCAATTGGTCAGGCCGCTTCGATTCTATTTTCGAAAACGACTGGGACCGGGCTCAGTACGGGAGAATTTCTGGTTCTCGGTACGATCAACCATATGCGGTTTCTAGCCCCAGTGGTTCCAGGCGACCGCATGGAAATCAACGTTAAGGTCTTGAAATTCCTAAACGATCAGGCGCTGGTGGAAGGTGAGGTAAGCGTGGATGGGACGTTGGTGGCCACGGGAACGCTGGGATTTGCCAGACGAACCCTGTAGTTAGTGAAACATTTTTCAATAAGTCGTGAGTCCACATACCGGAGTGAAATTGAACAGAAAGTCGACGATGTGCATTGAACCGAGGAGAATACCATGAAAGCGCGATACCGACTCAATACTTGGGTCGGCATGCTCAATTTGTTCACGGTAAACCGTCTACTGAACTTGCTAGCCAGAGTTGTGCCTGGAGGATTTAGCCTGAGGCTCATTCTCCATCGCCTGCGCGGCGTTAAGATCGGTGAGGGCGTGTGGATCGGCGATGATGTTTACTTCGATGAAGATTTTCCCGAGGCGATCGAGATCCAAGATAACGTCGCAATAGCAACTCGCTGTACGCTGATCGCCCACACTAAGGGTGTCGGAAAAATCATTATTGAAAAAGGAGCCGCGATTGGTGCCGGGTCCGTGATTGTTTGCGGGTTCGAGCAAACACTGACAATTGGGCAAGGAGCGGTCGTGTCTGCGGGATCGACGGTTTTGAATGACATTCCGGCCTTTACGCTATGCGGACCTCCCCGCATCAAAGTCTATGGCCAGGTAACAGTGCCTTTCCGTGACGCAGCGACATTTGACCAGTTCAGGCGCGGGATCCGGCCGGTCAGGGTGAAGAGTAACGGGACTCATCCTGGAGCGAGCTAGCAGAGTATCCGATTCGGATAATTGGTACCGAACGTCCTGTGGGCTAAGTGATCGAATTGCCATTCAAGTTTGAAAAATGGCCTCTACGGATGCGTTTGTTTCGACAACGCACCATCATGTGCCCGACGTGGACGGGTCTGTTGGCCATCGCATTGCTTCTGTTCGCACCCATCGTCACGTGGTTTCTGTACGGCGAGTCTTATTTGTCCGAAACGCATCGATCGCAGGCGGATATTCTGGTGGTGGAAGGCTGGATCGGTCGCGCGGGCTTACGTGCGGCGCTCGAAGAGTTCGCACATGGCGGTTACCGCTATATCGTCGTTTCCGGTGGGTTGACTTCGGGCCGTTGGGACGATCAGCCCCAAAGCTATGCAGAGATGGCGGCGCGTGAGCTGATTCGATTGAGCCTCCCCAAGGAACGGCTCCTCGTGGCTACTTCGGAAAAGACTGAAAAATACCGAACCTTTGAATCAGCAGTTGCCGTTTGGCGAGTGCTTCACGCTACTGCCGTAAAACCTAAAGGACTCAACATATTTACGTTCGGTCCACATGCTCGAAGGAGCGAACTGGTTTTTAGTAAAGTTAACTCTGACATTAAGAATGTAGGAGTAATCGGCTGGTGTCCGCCGGAATTCCAAAAAGAGGGATGGTGGCAATCGAGCGAGCGAACCAAAGAGTTCTGGGAGGAATCGATCGGTTATCTGTATGAGGTATTGCTGAATTCGGGTCGCTCTACCAATGCCCCAGAAGTGGTCAACGCTATCGGTGTGGCGCCAGGATCAGTTAAGGAATCGCAGTTTGGCTGATTATTGTCTCTCCGCTCGAGAGTGGCGAATCGGAGATCAAAAGGTCACCCCTGTAATCCGGCAAAGCACAATTGCTTTGAGCAATTATGGCAATCCTACGAGGCCAAAAAATCTCTCCTGATGCGATTGACAATTGCCGTCAGAAAATCGCACGATGCTCGCCTGTTGGCTTACTGCAAATATGGCGGTTAAGAGGATCCCCCAGGATGAATCGTCACAGGTCGGGGTGTTCGGGGCGTTGTGGCACGCATGGTCAGGCGAAAGCTCGAGCGTTATGCCCGCTAATGGAATCAGGCTATGAGAAAAGATGGAGTGTCAGCATCGGCAATCTTATTCGCTTTGGTCTCTGTGACGTCCGGCGCTTTTGGACAGCAGTCGATCCGAACACCAGACCTCTCGCCGTTTCAGAATTTTGTGCCTAGTCAGGAGGAGTTTACCACTGGCCCAGGCGCTGCCCCAGTCCTTCCTGAAGAAGGTATGCCCGAGCAGTCGACGGCGAGCCCCATCAATTCGCCGGTTTTTCATGGAGCAACGATCACTCATCTCGGTCCGTTTTCCGGAGTAGCTTCAGCATCCGGTGGTTACTCGTTCAATGACAACGCGAGTACGAGCGAAAGCGAAAAGCTGAG
>JAFAHI010000680.1 GCA_019237325.1 Verrucomicrobiota bacterium
GCCGATCCCGATGTTAATCACATTGCGAATCCGCTTGCCGGTATGACCCTTCCAGTCGCCTCCCCGGACTCGGTCCGCAAAGGCAGCCATTTTATCCAGTACCGCATGGACTTCTGGCACCACGTTCTGACCATCCACGACGATTGAGGTTTCTTTCGGTGCCCGGAGAGCCACATGCAGCACGGCGCGGTTTTCGGTGATATTGATCTTCTCGCCGCTAAACATCGCGTCGATCCGCGTGCGCAGACGGCATTCTTCCGCTAATTGCAGCAGAAGCTTCAGCGTTTCATCGGTAACGCGATTTTTCGAATAATCGAGGTAGAGGCCGACTGCTTCCAGCGCCAAACGTTCACCACGTTTTGGATCGTCGGCGAAGAGCTGGCGCAGATGCAATTCGCGCACCTCCGCATAGTGAGCTTCTAGTGCCTTCCAAGCCGGCAAGCTCCGTAGAAATGGGTTAGTCGTTGTCATTTTTGTGTATGATTTAGATGCCGAGCGAACACAGACTGACGCAAATCGTTGTCTCCTATCCGCGTTCATTCGTGTCCATTCGCGGTTGATCTTCAGGCGACCTTCTGCAGCGCGGCGCTCTTAGAGTCGATCACTGCCATCAGTTCATTCCAAGAACCGACGAATGACGCAGCCCCATCGGATTGAAGCTTGGCCGCCAGGCTCTCCACTTCGATACCCGCATTGGCGAACTGAGCTAACACGGCACTGCTATTCCCGCCATCAGCCGGCAGCACTTCACCTATCTCCCCATGCTCGGCAAACGCGTTCAGCGTCTTCTCCGGCATAGTATTAATCGTGAGCGGCGCGGCTAACTCTTTTATATAGAGGACATCAGAGGCCTTGGGATCTTTTGTTCCGGTGCTAGCAAACAGCAACCTCTGCGGCCTGGCCCCGGCATTGAAGGCGCGCTGCCAACGCGGTGAAGCCAACAAATCGCGGTAGGTTTTGTAGATCGATTTAGCAATCGCGATACCGAGTTTGTCGTTCAACGGCTCCGGAACCTTACCCATGACGGCCGTGTCCCAGCGGCTTATAAAGACAGAAGCGACTGACCCCACCTGGGCAGGAAGTCCTGCTGCGATCCGGCGTTCGATACCTTTGAGGTAAGCCTCTGCCACTGCCACATACTGGGCCGCAGAAAACAACAACGTTACATTAACGGGTACACCGGCAAAGATGGCTTCTTCAATCGCGGGCACACCTTCTTTGGTCCCGGGAATTTTGATAAACAGGTTCGGACAATTGGCTCTGGCGTGAAGATCCTTAGCCTCGCTCAACGTGGTGGCCGTGTCATTCGCTAACAAAGGTGAGACTTCTAACGATACCCAGCCATCAACTCCGGCCGTTTCATCATAAATTTGTCGGAATATTCCTGCAGCTGAGACGAGATCTTCCAGAGCTAATTCGAAGAAGAGTTCCTCGCCTGATTTGCCTTTGGCGAGCTTCTGCCGAATGGTATCATCATAGGCGGCACTGTTCTTGATGGCGTGGTCAAAAATCGTCGGGTTCGACGTGAGACCGGTGACCGAGAGCTCATCACGATAACGCCGGAGCGTACCGCTGGTGAGGAGATCTCGCGTAATATTATCCAGCCATAGACTCTGGCCAAGTTCGTGGAGCTTTTGCGTAGGTTTCATAGCATAGGAGCTGGTGAAGGCTATAATTCTGCCGGGCTATTCGCTATAGCTCAAAGGCAGCCTTTGCCAGCCATTCCTTTGATTGGTTGCTTTATCATCAAGTGTGGAAGCATCAGGGTAACACCTTCCGTGCCACTTTCGGCGTCCGACGGGATTTACACTGACAACGAGTTGTTTATGACCTACTAGCAGCTCACGACAGGCCGTACGAAAATTCGTACTTACGGTTTCTCGGTCGGAATTTCACCGAACGAAAAACCCATCTCGAACTCATGGAATTTTCGAGCTGCGCCGTCACTCTATTGCCAAAGTGCGGTTTTCATCATTCTTGGTAACACAAATGCTCTTGTTCTTATGTTTTGATCCACAAGAAGTGGTGCCGGGCTACCTTATTTGGTGAAAGCGAGACTCACTCGCCAGTATAATTGCGGCTATCTCGCGCCAGATGAAACTGACGAAAGCAATTTTAAGGAGTTATGCTCGAAAACCAACCAGACACCAAACTAGACCCGCACACACTCCAAGACTTACCGGTGAGAAAAAGCTCAAGACCAAGAACATTGCGTGGGCCATTGCACATTCAATGCGGCGGACACGGCGATCGCAAATACGTAGATCAGTTAGTCAGGGACGTGCTTAGCTGGCCGCACGTCGAAGCGCTGCGAAGAAATCTGGTATCCTGGTTTTCTCGCGAAAATTCACGGACGCTCACGAGAACTAGCGAATTCACGAACAAATATTCACCACACAGACACAGAGGACACGGAGAAAAACAAACCGCAGATGAACGCAGATTGACGCGGATAGTGAGGCGCGGAGTTCACCATCAATCGGAGGGAGTACGCGCTCGCTCTTCATCCGCGTAAATCTGCGTCCATCCGCGGTTCGTCTTTTTGTCTCTGTGTCCTCTGTGTCCCAGATTGCTAGCCGCTAAAGGTATGCTCGCCCAGTCGAAAGAAACTTTTGACCCGCCAGATCAAGTCATGTTGTTGGGCCGCTACTGGCCGAAGCGCGGTTCGCTCAAAGCTAGCCAGGAATTCTTGCATCTGGGAAACGTACTGACAGAGCTCCTCCGCCAGCTCCGGTCTGGCATCGATGACCGGCTTCAAGTCTTCCGCTTTTAATTGCAACAAAAGCCCCGAAGTCATCGCATTAAAAGTGACTGCTGAAGGCATGCCGGTTAGAAGCGAAATCTGACCGAACGTGTCACCAGGACCAACTTTTTCTACCTCCAAGGTTCTTCCGTCAGTTACCTGGTGGGTGACTTGAAGAACCCCCAGAAAAACGAAGTTGATCGCATCGTTTTTTTCTCCCTGGGTCAAAATCTTCTCGCCCGCTTTAAAATGGTGTCGTCCCATTTTTGCGGCTAATCCAGCCCTCTCCGGTGGACTTAACGGATCGAAAAATCTGAGATGATCGAGGACCTCGCTCTCGGGAAAGAAAAGCAGCGGGGAAGCAGTGAACGCCTGTGTAGGAGAAGACGATTCTACTTGTGGTTGTTTTGCGGCGACGGGTCGAGCCCGTTTGTAGATTTGCGAGATTAACTCCGACTTCGCTTCTCCCGCATCATTGAATGTCGCGATGTTGAATGAGACGTCGTAAGTCACTCGGTCACCTTTGATGTCAGTCGCACTGACCGTGGTTGGCGGTTGCTTGAGGATTTTTGGGCAGGTCATCGCCGCTTGCTTGAGCAGCTCCATGGTAACATCCACTTCGTTCCTGCTGTCGACTATCACACTCAGGGTACCGTTATACCGCTTCGTGCCGGCGCTGTGGTTTTGAATCCGCATCTTCGCGATCGCGCTATTAGGAATGACCACGCGATCGTTAGCTCCATTTCGCAGATGGGTAGAACGCCAGTTTATTTCAACCACCTGGCCTTCGATGCCGCCTTCAAGCAGGATATCGTCGCCGAGTTGATACGGTTTTTCGATCGTCAATGAAATGCCGGAGAACAGATCGCTCAAGGTGCTTTGCAGAGCTAAGCCGAGCACGATGGCGATGATCCCGGAGGTCGCCAGCAAACCCTGGAGCGGCCACCCAAATACAAAACCCATCATGGCTAACGCCGCGCACACGTAAACGGCGCCTGAGATCACGTCGAACAACAACTTGTTTTCGGCGGCAACTTTGTGAAATCTAGTTACCAGCTTTAAGAGTGCGATCAGCTCCCGGGCGGCCAATGCCCACCAGACACAAGCCAGAATTTGCAGCCAGAACTCGCGTGGTAAATCTCGAGGCCGAAAAACCGGCGATAGCGGCGTGCCAATCAGCCCAACGATCAAGAGTGTATCGACCGTGAAAAAGAGCGACATCACGACAAACCGGGTCACTCGTTTCCCACGTGAGATCAATTTCAGTGCCAGTATCTCGACGATGACCGCGCCGACAAAAATGAGACTCAAATCCACGGCCACAAGATTAGGTTGGAACAAAACAAAATAAACCGCGAATGCACACGAATTAGCACGAATAAGCGAGCCGATTTCAC
>JAFAHI010000683.1 GCA_019237325.1 Verrucomicrobiota bacterium
CCGATGTATTCGTAACTGCTGAGCTGGCTCGGATAAATGTCGGTAATTTGCTCAAACTCGGCATGCAATTGAGTCTTGTCGCTGTAATCGTAAAGCAGCCGGACCAAACCATCGACCAGATACTGGGTAGTAAAGGTACCGGCCAGACGATCCGGGCCATCCAGGTAACTAAAGGCGACATTGCTCTGCAAGGTAATACGATCCCATCGGTATTGCCCGTGGAACACGACCTGCTGGTCGACGCCATTTTCTTCCGGACGGCCGGTGTAGATGTAACCTGTGGCCAGGTACTTCAGAGTGAGGAAATTGTTAGTCTGGTTCCGATAGTCCCCGATTTCGAAAGAAAAGCCGCCAGCCAGTTGGATAACGGTGTCGCCGATCGGGTGGTTCTGGCTAATGAAGATATTTGAATCCCAGTACACCCCTCCCTGCACCGTGAAGATCAGGCGCCAGAGCTTTTGGCTTGCCTCTTCGATCACGTTCTTTTTTCCGCCATAGCTCGGAACGAGCTCATTGGCAGGCGCCGGCTGGCCCTCTGGATTGTACTCGGGGGCGGGTCCGATTGGGGTATTGACTCCAAAACCCCCGGGTGTCACAGACGGCGGGTTCGCCTGAAAACCGCCGGCATCAGGGTTCATTGAAATCGGGTTCTGGGACTGTGCGTGGAGGAGCTGAGTCCAGCAAATGACCAGGGAGCCGATCAAGAGGACACTCTTTCTCGTGGATGAATAAACTTTTCTCTGAGCCACGCCATTTTGGTCGGTGCTCAACGGGACCCGTGTCTCGATTTCTCGCGCTGGCGCGCTGGGGACGTGACTTCGACTTCCTTGCATTTGGTTTGGTTTTCTCTCGGCGTTACCAAGGGGTGTTGTAGGGTAAAACGCAATTCTAATGCAATGCAAATTTCGTAGTTTCTAGTGATTCTGTTCTTTCCCTTACCACTAAAATGACTATAAACGGACCGGAGAGCGCCTGTAGCGGTTGCTACGGGACGTAAGTGCCGAGACCTCGCTGAAATAGAAAAGCCGTGTCACAATTTGCCGAACGCGAGTGCCAGGGATGACGAAATGCGATCAACGTTATGATTGAAATAGCGGTCTTTTTCTTTATGGTCCTCCCAGGATTCATCCTGGCGGTTCGCGGATCATCGTATCTGGTCGACTACACAACCTTCATCTTTGTCTTTAACCGGGGAATCAGGCGATTGGTGGATTACTACAACCACCAATTCAATGCCTTTTCCCTCATCAGCATCACGCCACTAATCATGTTGGCGCTGCTTTTTGTGGGTTTTCTCGCGCGTTTTGACCTTTTGCACTCGAGGGCCAAACAGATCTTTCTGATGTTGCTGGCAGGGATTGGGTATGGATTCGTGATTGGGATTACCCGAAACGGGGCTGCCTGCATTTATCAAGGCGCCCAATACCTATCTACGATCGGGTTAATGGGTTACGCAGCGGTTAGTCCGGCCGACGATAAGACCGCAGATCGATGGCTTCGGAGCGCCGCCTTGGCCGGGATCTTGGCTGCCCTTTATGGTTGGTATCAGTACTACGCGGTACCAGATTGGGACGCTTTCTGGGTGAGACAGGTCGGTTTCATAAACTACCTGGGCGGCGAGCTAGTATCGACCAAGATGTGGGTCTTTTCGACGTTTGCGGAGCGCGGTACCTGCGCCACTTACATGGGGCTGCTCGCCATTTCGATGCTGGTCTCAAGGCGTTGGCGCTTTGCGTTCGGTTGGCCGGAGGCGATCTTGATCCTGTCCTGTATTTTTATCACTTTCTCTCGAATCGGGATCGTTGTGGCAGTGGTCGGCATCGTGCTTTTTCCGGTTCTGAATGGGGGAAAAAACTTGGGCCGAATTGTGATCGTGGCCGCTCTAGCGATCGGAGTCTTATTTGCTTTTTCTGACAAAATTCCTGGAGTAGACAGGATGGTAAAGCGGTTCGAGATCCTTCTGCATATTCAAGATGACGGCTCGTTTCAGGGGCGGGTGTACATTGCTCAGAACAGCTGGGCTTATGCGCTTAGTCACCCAATCGGGTTCGGGATTGGATCATCCGGGATGGCGGCGCGGATCAATGGGCTCCAGAACGGGTTGGTCACGGATAACGGCTGGATCGAAATCATGACATCCTTGGGACTACCGGGGTTCGTGCTCTTTGCCGGCGCTCTGGTGCTGCTCTGGCGTTATTTCGCATTGCTCCGCCAGCTAGGCGTGCGGGACGATTATTTGGGATTAGCTCGAACCTTCTTGGTAGCGTCCCTGGTCTTTACTTGGGCCGGCAATTTCTTCATTGAGTTTAGCGTGATGTGGATTGCGATGGGCCGTACGCTGTCTCCGATGATGTTTACAAAAATCGAACCACACTTCGGAGAAACTGAGGAAGATCAACCGATTGAAGCGGTGTCCGAGCTCGCGTAACGGACAGTAATCAGTAATCAGTGGGTCAGTAACCAGTTTCGAAACCGGAGTAATGGAGTAACGGAGCGTTGGAGTGATGGATTGGATGCTGGTTTGTTTAGCGATGAACAGATCTGCTGCTGATGGGCTGCTCCCGTGTTCTAGGCTGGCGCTGATTACTGACCTACTGATTACTGATTACTAAAAATGCGGAGGCGCCTGCGAATCGCTTTTGCGATGATAAATTGTAATCGACGGGATGGAGGCGCTCGGGCGGTCAATGAGGTGGCTGAGCGCCTTGCTCAGGAACATGACGTTCATCTCTTCGCCCGAAAAGCCGAAGAGCTCGATTTGTCGCTAATTCACTGGCGAAAGATGCCGGGCGTTCCCTGGCCGGAAGTCGCGGATTTTGTGACCTACCACTTATTGGCGAACTTTCGAATCCGGCCCGGCTCGTTTGATATTATCCATTCCATCGGTGCTAACGCTGCCGCCGCGAACGTCATCACGATTCAGAACATCCAGCCCGCTAAACGGATCTTTTTGGAACAACACGCGGCTTCGGAAAAAATCTCGTTTGCTCGAAAATTGACGCGAAAGCTTTATCTGAACCTAACAACTCGGGCGGAAGCAAGTATGTATAGTAAGCGCACGGGCCGGCCTGCGCCTCTGTTTCTTCCCGTTTCCGGTGGAGTGCAGCGTGACCTGGCGGCGCACTATGATATCGGGAATGCTTTGGTCAGGATCATTCCAAACGCTGCTGATGTGAATCGCTTTAAACCGGCTACGGGGCCGCAACGAACGGAATGGCGCCGGCTGAATGGAATTGGAGAGAAGGACACGGTCGCTGTCTTCGTGGGAGGTGAATGGCGAAGAAAGGGTTTGGACCTTGCCATCCAAGCTGTGGGGCAGCTGCCGCAGAAAGAGGTTAAACTGCTGGTATTGGGGAGAGACGCTGAGCAGCAGCGATTTGAAAAGCTCGCCATGGAGGCCGGCATCCGTGATCGGGTATTGTTTCTGGGCTTTAGAAGCGATGTCGCGGATGCGATGGCGGCGTCTGATATCTTCCTCTTTCCAAGTTGGTACGAAGCCTTTAGTCTGGCGACGATCGAAGCGGCCGCGTGCGGATTACCGATCGTGGCTACCAAGATCAACGGGGCGGAGGATTTCGTGGTTCCCGGTGAAACCGGCGAGTTTATCGAACATGATCCGAAACAGATCGCTGCCGTTTTAGAACGATTAGTCGTTAACGCTGCAGACCGGCGGCGGATGGGTGAAAATTCTAGAAGACTTGTGGAGCAGCGATACACCTGGGATCGAGTGGCCCAGATGACGGAAGCGGCGTACTTCGAGTATTTAGAGAGGAGGTAGGATTTCAGGATTTCAGGATTTCAGGATTTCAGGATTTCAGGATTTCAGGATTTCAGGATTTCAGGATTTCAGGATTTCAGGATTTCAGGATTTCAGGATTTCAG
>JAFAHI010000016.1 GCA_019237325.1 Verrucomicrobiota bacterium
GTACCGACAATAATCCCGCGTCCGACATGCCGTGTCACGATTCCCGGGCTACCTGCTAAACGATGGACAGGTAAGACTCGATGTAATTTTAGCCGGAGTGAATGGCCCGCCGAATCGAGTGCGGTATACGCACCGGGCCAGGGGTTCATTGCTCGAACCAGTCGATCCAGGTGAAATGCCGGTTGCGTCCAATCAATGCGCCCTGAATCGCGATCAAGCTTGGGAGCATAGGTAGCCTGAGATTCATCCTGTTGGATGCGCGGCGCTGTCCCTGCCGCCAACGAGGCGACTGTCTTCTCCAGTATTACCGGGCCGAGCTCAGCCAATCGATCATGTAACGACCCGCCGGTTTCGCGACGATGGATTGGAATTAAATGCTCAAGGATGATATCGCCCGTATCGAGGCCTTCGGCCATGTGCATCGAAGTGATCCCGGTCTCACGATCGCCGGCTAGAATGGAAGCTTGAATCGGAGCGGCACCCCGATGCCGCGGTAGGAGGGACGCGTGAAGATTGATACAAGCAATCCTCGGCATTTCCAAAAGTGATTTTGGTAAGATTTGCCCGTAAGCCATCACCACAATGAGGTCTGGAGACAGCGCTCTGATCTCCGCTATCGGTTCTGGCTTACGAACTTTTGCCGGTTGCAGCACTGCTACCCCAAAACGACTCGCGAGCTCTTTGGTTGGAGGCGCCGTCAACTTCTGGGAACGACCCACCGGTTTATCCGGCTGGGTGACAACCCCAACCAGTTGAATATTCGGTGCGGATCCCAACCACTGCAGAGACGGAAGTCCAATGTCCCCGCTCCCCATAAAAACAACGCGAAGAGAGGCAGCCACGGAACAAAAGAATTCAGGAGTTCAGAATAATCACGTGAGATTTGGTAGGGACTAGCTCCTGCTCGTCCTGGCTTCAACTCCTTAAATCGCGCCGAAGCCCGGACGAGCAGGAGCTCGTCCCTACCGGGCTATGCGTTAAACGTCAGCGACCCGTTTCTTGTCTCCCAAATCTTGGAAAGAATATCTAAGGAGACTTTAACCGGAGGCTGGCTGGCGTCGATCTTCGTGACGACACTGGCAAAGTGTTCCAGAATCGGTTTCGTCTCCTCCTCGTACAGCCGTAGCCGGTGCTGGATCACCGTTTCACTGGCGTCATCTAGTCGACTCTCTTTCAATGCCCGTTTCCGAATTCGGCGCACCAGTTCCTGACGGTTCGCACAAGAAAGATGGAAAACCTGTTTAACATCGATCATGCTAATCATCAGTTCGGCCTGGGCGACGCTTCTGGGTATACCGTCAAGAATCAAGACGTCGATATCAGGCTTGAACCTTGCCGCCACCACCTGAGCGTCAATACTCTGATGCCACAACTCGACTGTTAGATCGTCCGGAACCAGTTCCCCTCTACTTGAGTACTCGATAAATTTCTTACCGATTGGCGTGCGTGTATCCAGCTGCCGAAAAACTTCGCCGCACGCAAAATGAAAAAATCTCGGCACGCTGCCGAGAATTTTACCCTGAGTACCTTTGCCGCCGCCAGGCGGACCGATTAGGATGTAAGAAACGTAACGATTCATTGGTTCTAGGGGGAGACCCTGTTTGTCCCTTGGTTAAGTTTTATAAAGTCCCCTCGTTTCGTCCGCCGGGCAACCGGAAAAAAAGTAAGCAGTAAGCAGTAATCAGTCGAGGAGCTAGGAGCTAGGAGGGTGGTCGTCCTCTACTGCGTGGCGGGTCGCTTGTTCGACATCGCGCCAGGAAGCTTGGTTCGGATGGGACTTATGGGACCTATGAGACTAATGTGAGTTGTTCACTACACGTCATCGCCGAGCTCTGATAGGTCCAGTCGCCGTTTCGCCCTCCCGGCTCCTGACTGCTTACCGCTGACTGCTGACTTGTCCGCACCCCTCTTCGCGTCTCCGCGTAATAACCAACGGTTGCTTTACGGAGAACCCTGGCGAACGTTGTACTGTGAATCGGCGGTTCCGTGCTTTTCGTCTGTTGCAAATCCAAGGAAAATTAGGGGATGTGGCGTCTGAGATGACGCGCGTTAATTTCTTGCGCTTCCTTCCGGTTGAGACCCGGTGGCAACCCTCAGTGAACATTTTTCTGTGCCCGCGTTGCTTTCGCATTAGTGCCGATCTTGCGGGAGTCGATCCCGAGGAAGTCGAGCTTTCGGTCAGCAACGGAAAGCTCTTGATCAGCGGTTCCCGCCCCGCACCTGAGCCGCCTTGTGAACAGGAAATAGGAATGGCTAGCACCAAAGCCGTGCGAGTTTTAGCGATGGAGATCGACTACGGCGGTTTCGCTCGCGAGATTACATTGCCTGACGACGTCGACCTCGATCGGGTAAAAACCGAGTGGAATAATGGGATACTGTGGATTGAGATCCCGCGCTGGTCGCAGGCCTAAGCCAGCATTGCCGAACCCGACACCTTTCGGGGTTCTGCCATCCAGGCTATGGCCCCGACATCCTTTCGGGGCTGATCCAAACCAAAATCTTTTTCAGAAAATGATACCACTGGACCAGAATCCTTCTAATGAAGGCTTCAAACATTCAATGTCTGCATCGCCTGACGACCGCGCAGATTTACGTGAGCCCAGCCCGGCGGGAGACCGGAATGAACAAACGGACACCGCTCGGGAGGAAAACGCTGGTGAGAGATCTGGAACTACCGGCTCCGATCTCAGCGTTGCTATTCTTCCTCTACGCAATGTCGTCCTCTTTCCGGGAATGGTGGTTCCTCTCACCATTGGGCGCCCGTCAGCCTTAAAGCTCATCGACGACGAGCTCCCGGAAAACAAACAGCTCGGATTGGTGACACAACGGAGTGAGAACCAGGAAAAGCCTACAATCGACGATCTCTATCCAGTCGGCGTTTTAGCGCAGGTGCTGAAACTGGTCCGGCACGACGACGGAACCGCAGTCCTGTTTGTGCAAGCGCAACAACGCATAAAGATTGTCGAGTTTCAGCAAGTTGAGCCCTATTTCCGGGCCAAGGTTACCGACCTAGCAACAATTAAGCCCGAGACGGAGAATAGGGAGATGGAGGCGTCCTTTAACAACCTGAAACAAGCGGCCGGCAAGCTGCTTGATCTTTCGCCCGATATTCCAGAACAAGCCCGCGCGGTTCTAGCTAATGTAGCCAACCCGGAACAACTCGCGGATTTGCTCTCGGGTAACCTGGCCATTGAGACCTCGGTAAAACAGGGAATCCTGGAAGAGCCGGATTTGCTGCGTCGGATGCGACTGGTGCAGGAAGCGTTGCAACGCCAAATCGAGATTGCCGAGCTCCAGCAAAAATTGCGGCAGGATGTTGAAGGCCATTTTTCCGATAGCCAACGCCGGGCCTATCTGCGCGAACAGCTTCACGCGATCCAACGTGAGTTGGGCGAAGAAGAGCCTGGTGATGAAGAGCAGGTTGCTCAACTCCGAAAAAAATTAACTGACGCGGGAACGCCACCGCCGGTGATGGAGGTGGCCGAGAAAGAACTGAAACGGCTGGCCCATATTCCCAGCGTGAGTCCGGAGAGTTCGGTCATCCTTTCCTACGTTGAAATGCTGGCTGACCTTCCTTGGTCCAAACACACTGATGACCATAAAGATCTCGGCAAAGCTCAGGAGATCCTCGATCGGGACCATTTCGGTCTGGAAAAAGTCAAACGCCGTATCGTCGAATTCCTGGCGGTCCGGCAATTGAATCCTGAAGGGCGGAGCCCGATCCTTTGTTTCATCGGACCACCCGGGGTGGGTAAAACGAGTCTTGGCCAATCGATCGCTGATGCGCTCGGCCGTAAATTTTCGCGAATCTCATTAGGCGGAATTCGGGACGAAGCGGAAATCCGCGGACATCGGCGTACTTATATTGGCGCGATGCCGGGACGCATCATTCAAGAGCTACGCCGTCTGGGTACCAGGAATCCGGTCTTAGTGCTGGACGAGCTCGACAAGGTAGGAGCCGATATGCGCGGCGATCCAGCCAGCGCTCTTTTGGAAGTGCTCGATCCTCGGCAAAACAACGCCTTTGTCGATCGCTACCTGGATGTTCCTTTCGATCTGAGCCAGACGATTTTTATCGGTACTGCGAACTACATCGAAGGTATTCCGGCTCCTCTCCGGGACCGGATGGAGATGATAGCGATTCCCGGTTATACCGAGACTGAAAAATTGAGGATCGCACAGCAATACTTGGTGCCGCGTCAACTTCAAGAGAACGGCTTAAAGCCGGAGCAGTTCCATTTCTCCGATGAAGCGATCCTCGCCATTATTCAGGAGTACACCTATGAAGCCGGTGTGCGTGACCTGGAACGCAGGGTCGCGGCCGTGTGCCGGAGTGTGGCGGCGGAGATCGCCAAGGGCGTACACGCCGACCACTTAGAGGCGTCTGCCTCGTACGTACGCGGAATTCTAGGGAACGCGGCACGCAGTGTTCGCGAACAAAGGTTAACTGATAACCTGGTAGGTGTCGTGACCGGCCTGGCCTATACACCGACTGGTGGTGACATTCTGTTCATCGAAGCGACGCGCTACCCCGGTAAAGGCGGTCTGATGCTCACGGGTCAAGTGGGCGATGTGATGCGTGAATCCATGCAGGCTGCCTACAGCCTGGTTCGGAGCCGCGCCAAACAACTCGGTATCGATCCCGAAGCTTTCGCTGACAGCGATGTGCACATCCATGTCCCCAGCGGCGCAGTACCTAAGGACGGCCCAAGCGCCGGAGTTGCTATTAGTACTGCCATTGCCAGTCTCTTTAGCGGTTTTCCAGTCAGAAGCGACGTCGCCATGACCGGCGAGATCACGCTGCGCGGCGCCGTGTTGCCCATCGGCGGCTTAAAAGAAAAAAGTCTCGCTGCCTTACGTGCCGGTGTCGACGTGGTCCTCTTCCCGAAATCCAACGAAAAAGACCTCGAAGAGGTGACTCCCGAAGCGAAACAGCGTCTCCAATTCCGTCCCATGAGCACTATCGACGAGGTGTTCAACGAAGCCCTGCTCAAACCACAACCGCAGACAAGCGCAGATTGACCAGATCCACGGATTACAGGCTTTAAAAATCCGCAGATTCCGCAGATTCGGCGCAGAGGCGGTTCAAGCGACTAGGCAAAAAGGGACCGCATTCTCAAATCGTCCGTCGTGTTCAATCCCCGGGGCGAAACCTGCGTAGCCCTGCACTCGCGTGTCCTTTTCGAGGATTCTGCTCCTCTATTCGCGTCCATTCGCGATTGTTTAACGGTCTTTTATCTGCGTAAATCTGCGTCCATCTGCGGTTCAACTTTTTCCTTCGTGTCAATTCGCGGAGGCGATTGAAAATTTCGATGTCCCGCGCCGTTGCGTCTCCGGTCCGATCTGGTTTATTGGCGACCTCGTTTTGCGTGACGCATGGCTCGCTTTTTCGATCTTAACCCCGAACAACAAGCGGCAGTAAAATGCACGGAAGGACCGCTTCTCGTTCTGGCTGGGGCTGGGACCGGCAAGACTCGGGTGATCACGATGCGAATCGCTTACTTGCTTCATCAGGGAGCTGCACCTGATAGCATCCTGGCTGTTACTTTTACTAACAAAGCGGCAAACGAGATGCGGGCTCGGGTCGGCCAACTGGTGGAAAAGGTCGACGCAAAAAAGATCACGGTTTGTACCTTTCATTCATTGTGTGTGCGCATCCTGCGTCAAGACATCGAACGGTTGGGATACAAATCGAATTTCGCCATTTACGATGAAGGCGATCAACTCGGGTTGATCCGTAAGATTATCGCCCGCATCTCGGCCAAGAACGAGAAGTTAGATCCTAAGCTGGCTAAGAACCTGATCAGCAAGGCTAAGAACGAGCATTGGAAAATCAAAGAACCCGCTGGTGAATCCAGTTTACCGGCTGCCGTGTTCCACCGGTATCAAGAAGAGCTGAAAGCCGCTAACGCCGTCGATTTCGATGACCTTTTGATCCTGACGGTAGGCCTCTTCGACCAGCACCCGGATGTCGCCCAGAAATGGCAGAACCGGTACCACTATATCATGGTGGACGAGTTCCAAGATACCAACCGGCTACAATTGGAGCTGATTCTTTTTTTAGGGAAGAACCATCAAAATGTCTGTGTGGTCGGTGATGATGATCAAAGCATCTATGGTTGGCGCGGTGCCGAGGTAGCCAACATCCTCGAATTCGAACATCATTTCCCTAATCCGGAGATTGTTAAGCTCGAACAGAATTATCGTAGTACCAGCTCGATCCTGGGTGCAGCGAACAGTATTATCCGGCATAACCCACGACGGAGGGCCAAGTCACTCTGGAGCCAGAACGGGGAAGGGGAAAAAGTGACGGTGATGGAGGTGCCAGATGATCACGAGGAAGCGAATTACGTCATCTCCGAGATTCAGAAACGCCAACAGATCGGGGGCCTGAATTGGCAGAGATTTGCGGTTATCTTCCGGATGAATGCCCAGTCGCGTTTGCTGGAAGAAAACCTACGTCGTTTACGTATTCCTTATCGGATCATCGGTGGGCGCAGCTTCTTCGAACGCCGCGAAGTAAAAGATGTTTTGGCTTATCTATCCTGTTTAGCGAACCCCAGCGACGATCTTAACCTTTTAAGAATCATTAATACCCCGGCTCGCGGAATCGGGAGTTCGACCATCGAGCTTGCGGTCGCTGAAAGTAACCAACATAAAATCAGCATTTATGAAACGTTACGGTCCCCGGCTTTTCAAGAGCTGCTGAGTTCTCGGACCAAGATAGCGGTAGAAAAATTTGCAGAGCTGCTCGACCGCTACGAGACCGAGTTGCTACAGCCGCTAGCTAACTTGAGCGCTATCGTTGAGAAGTTGTTAGTGGAAACCGATTATACCGGTGAGTTGCGTAAAAGCTGTAAGACAC
>JAFAHI010000258.1 GCA_019237325.1 Verrucomicrobiota bacterium
GACGGATGCGGCTCTAGGCTTCCGCAGCGGAAGGCTGCTATTAGCTACGCGTTCACCGAGTGGCGCGTACCCCTGAGTTTCTGGCGAAGGATTCGAGTACAATGTCTCAGTGCAATCGACACACACAGTCAAAACCAGCTATTTCGATGACAAATATTAGGAACAGGTGTCTCCAATCGCGAAATGGCGGCTGGTGACACGACTGTTGGGTCTACCCCTATTAGGCAGGATTCATTTCAAGGCGATCCTGAGTGAGATCCAGGTAGTCGACATTGTCGCGGCAGCCCCAGTTGAGCACTTGACCTGGAGGATCAGGGTGTCTCGGAAATCGCGCCAGCGCTCTCTGAAATTGGGCATCCGACATGGGGAAGATTTCCGCCGGAGCCCGGAGCTAAGTCTTAAATCGAAAGACCCCTGTCCTGATCTTGTTTTAGCGGAGGTTGTGGCGGTGGCTCAATGCCGTGCTGAAGGTTGGCCGTTCGCTTCGCCTGGAAGATGTTGCGGGCGATCTCTTGCATCCGTTGCAGATAAGCTTCTGAATCGTTCGCGAGCTCCACCGCCGACAACCGCTCTCCCGTTCGACAGACCGCTTGTCGGAGTCCGTCTATGCTATCGGTGTATAGATGCATCGACCGTCGGGCACGCGACATCGTTACGTAAAACTGTTTCCGATCGACCGCGCCGAATGCTCGGACGGGCGCAGAGCACAGCATTTGATCCGGGCCTTTGGATTGCGACGAATAACTCGTTACCGTTACGCCTTGATCCACGTGCACCAGGTCCCGGCGACTAATCACGGCTTTTTTGCCGTTGCCGCGACTCACAACCATTTTCTGCTCGTCGAGCGATTGGACTTTCACGAGCTCGTTGTTGATGAACCGGTCGCCGTTTGATCAAAAATTGGAAGTGATCCGTAATTGGTCGCCGAGCGCAACTGGAGTAGTGGCTGCGGCGTACACTTCAAAGTTCTGGGCTGTGTCCAGATCCAGCGGTTTCTCTTGTCCGTTACGCTGAACGATCACGGTCCCCTCCTGATCACGTCGGGATACCGCCCATTGTTCGCCGACTTTGAATCCGCCGCGTGATCGCTTGTGAAATACGACGACGCGCCCATGCTCGTAATTCATGGAATCCCGTTGCTGCGATACGGAGAGATTGAGCTTTTGCAACCGGCCAACAACATGCTCCTGGCCGGTGATTAGCCCTTCCTGCTTCATTTGATCTCTAACGACTGTTGTAACGCTTCGGCCTTCTTCGTGCGTCGGCGTGACGATCAATGAGGTGACTCCGTCCTTTAGCGCTTGAAGATGCTTCTCGCTCAACTTTTGCAGCCGTTCGGACGGATCTGAAATCTCCACTATGGCTCCCAGATCTTTAAGTTTATCAAAGCCGCGGGCGGTTTCGCCTTCACTCAAATCATAAATCGCTGCCCTTTGCGCCGGGTCCAGTTGCCGGAATATCTTGGTCAAGACAACCTGACTTACGGCGCCCACGCGTTCCAAGACCCTCAGCGCATCGCCACGTTCGACTGAGTGATGCTGTCGAGTGTCGCCTGAGAGAATCACCCGGCAAGCGTTGCGGCTCGCGAAATCGATCGCCCAACGCATTTGCTTGGCCGACAAAAGACCGGCCTCATCGATCCAGAGGATTTGACCTCGTGCGCGGTCCTGCAAATAATCCTTGTCTTGAAAGTTCGCCAGCGTGTCGGCTTCGTGGAATCCTGAATCCTTGAGGGTTTGGACGGCAGCGCTTGAGGGCGCGAGAACGATCACTGAGCGGCCAGAGAGAGTTTGGATGGCTTTAATCGCCTGCTTCGCCATGGTGGTTTTACCGGTTCCGGCCCGACCAGTGATTGCGGTTACCAAGTCCCGCGAACCGAGAATATGGGTGACGGCCTTTTTTTGTTCGTCAGTGAGCTCTGCCGCCATTTCCCAACTGCCGCCGCGCCCGATTGCCTCATGCTTGCCTTGGCCGGACCGCGCCCCTTCAATCATCCCTTCTTCCTCAAGCATTACAGCGTTGGTTGTAACCAGTTTATTGCTCACCTGTACGAACGCTTTACTCCTGGCCCATTGCATCGCCTCGTCGATCCTGACGCGGCCGATCCCGCGCCGGAGAAGCATCGCCGCGGCATGACTTTGCCGTTTCACCGATTCCCTTTCGAACAACTCGGAGATGGCCATTTCCTTTGCCTTATCCTCTAGGATTAGGCCCTGTGACCGAGCCATCCTGACCGACGCATGAGCGAGCGACTTTAGCTCCTCCTGGGTCATTTGCGCGCGCCAGTCGGCCAGTTGCGCGTCATGGTCGAGTGTTGCCGCACTCTTTTTCTCCCGGGATTCAGCGCCCAGATCGTGTTTGACCTTTGCGTAGGCGTCGGCGTAATCCAGGCC
>JAFAHI010000428.1 GCA_019237325.1 Verrucomicrobiota bacterium
TCGGATCCCGCCTGCGTAACAGACCGCCGCGCTCAGCGTGGGATCATCCGGAAAGGTGCGCTGAATCTCATCGATTCGATGGTCCAGAGCCAAGTAACGCCGGGCCTCCGCAATCAGGTCACTCGACACCAGCAACTGGTTTCCAGATTGCTCGAGGTAACAGGGTCGTTGATCGATTGCGCCGACAAACCCTTTTCCGTGTTGGGTCCAATGGAAGACTTGGCCGGAGTTTAGGCTTTTGGCGAGATCGATTCCCTCGCCTGCGATCCGGGAGAGTTTACGATGGCCCATCACTAAAAAACCACCCCTAACATCTACCACGGCCCGCGATCAATCGTCCTCGTGCTCGTGCTCGTCCTCGTGCTCGATTGATTGAAGCTGGCCATGGTCTTAAGTGGAACACAGCGATTGGACGCATGGCAACCAATTCACGAAGGGCTCCAACGGCTTCCTTCGAGCACGAGCGCGAGGACGAGGACGATTGAAATCCAGCCGGTTGATTTTTTTGTCTAGATCCCTGGCCTACATCGACGAGGTCGAACTACGGCAGAGCGATCAGAAAGCTCTCAATCGCGGTGAAGCCTATCACCGCTTTCGACGCGCGATATCGTACGTCAATGGCGCGTTCAATTTCGAGCAGACTGAATCGCAAATCAACATCGATGCCCTGGCGGCGCTTTATGACGACCCAGACTTCTGGGACCGGGCCGTGATCGAAGCGCCCGGTGACTCATTAGCGTAGCTCCTGGACAAAACTTTTACTGTTCTGGAGCGTTGGGCATTTTTGTCGGAACTACTCCGAAGAAAGTGAACTTGTAAGTGCCCTTGGCCAGAGGGGTGCCATACTGATCGGTCAAATCGGCCCAGAGGAGAAGTCGTCCGGTGCTCTGCTGGCCCAGTTGCCAGACGCGAAACATCACCGCGTTCTTGCCGGGGGGTTTGTCCAAGCCGTTCACGGAGACGAAGGTCCCGAGGAAGGTGCCTAGGGCATCATCCCCCGTTACCCGATAGAAAACCTTGGTCAGATCGGGGGGCGTTGCGTCAGTTGTGTCGATGTAGGCATGGAGCGGATAGCTCCACCTGCCTCCGCCAGTGTAGTCGCCGGTCGGTGCAACCGGCGACTTGCCTGCCGGGTAAACGTACAGCGCGAACGTATTCCTCGTGACATCGCCGATCGTGAAGGTGCCGTTGGCCGCGTTGTCACCCATTACCTGGTCGATCCGCACCGTATCGCCGTTGGAGAGGCGATGTGGAGCCACCGTGGTGACCGTGATCGGTGTGGTATTGCTGACGCTTGCGATGGCGTTGTAAAGGGTGTCCCCATTGGTCGTGCTCGCCGGACCCGAATACGTGAGCTCGACGGGGCCCACTGGACCGTAGGGCGCCTGGATGGTCCATGGGGCCGTTTGTATCAGACCGCCGGTGCCGGTGACGGAGAGCTGAAGTTGCGACGCCCCGCCGGCGCCGACATCCGCTGTGTCGTCATCCACGGAGAACCCGTAACCCGTGAAGCCCAATACCACATGGACGAACCGGACAAAGGGATCGAGGTTGAAGACATTGAACACCTGGCCGCCGTGCTCTTCCGCCGGATTCGGATACCAGACCGTGTGCTGACCGTTTTCGATCACGTCCGGAAATTTGGTGAAATCGGTCACTCCGCGCAGCACGGACTTGATCTTGTCGCGGATCATTGACGTCACCTCGTCGGCGTCATAGGTCTTCTTCAGGGCATCGGTGAAGATGTATCCCATGTTGGCGCCGACAATGTCCTGCATGTATTTGGACACGTTGTTGTTGTTCGGTTCGCCGATCTGGTTCATCGAGGCCATGATCAAATAGACTTGCTGGGAGAACTCGTAGGGATCGTGCCACGCCGGCTCACCGGAAAATTTGGATTTGTCAAAAACGATCACCGGATATCCCGGGTCTCCGTTCGCGGTTGGGGTCCAGAGCAGCGGATTTTTTTCCGGCGGCAGGAAGCCAAATGGCTGGTTGGTGGAGCCTTCGCCTTTGGCCACAACTTGGCTCAGGATGACTGACTTTTTATCGCTGGCGATCTCCAGAATCACGGCATCCCCTTGGTGTTTACCCACTTCGGTCTGGGCGTCGTCCAGACCCGGGCCCGTGACCGCCATTCCTTCGACCAACTCGGGGTGCGCTTCGTTGAATTTCAGCGTCGCCGTCTCCTGGTCGATGGATGCGAGGATCGTCGTCGGGTCCGTGGGAGCGCTCGGCGTGTTGTCCTTCCAGTGCGTCAGGTAGTATTGCGCCCAGGAATACCAGAGTTTGATCATGGCATCTGAGGCGTAGTCATCAAGAGGCCGCGTGAATGTGAACGAGCAGGCTTCGGTCGAGGCGACCAACGGTTTGCTCAAGGTGACAGTCCCATTCGTTCTATCGATGGGCTCAATGACGGTGGTGCCAGGCTGGATGGGATTGGCTTGGGTCGGGGGGTTCCCCGGCGGGTTGCCCGTAACGAGGTAGCCTTTATGTATGAAGGCGAGTTTGTCGGTTTCTAAGAGGACGTGGAGGGTGGTGCTTGGCGGTAGATCCGGTTTGCCCCCCGCCCACCCGATGGTCGCCGAGACCGGCACGGTGCCGCCGCTCGAGAGCATGTATTTGTTGGTCTGCCAATTTATCCCGTCGTTATAGCTGGAAAGGACCCCCTTTAGCGGGCTCTCCGCAAAGATGTTGGCGCCGCCCGGGATCTTTCTGGGCGCGTCCGAGACATTGCTTGGGTTGGGGATGTTGTAATAGGGCCAGCCGTTTGTGCCGAAATACTGTCCCAGGAGCTGGTTCCCGTCGGTGAAAGCCTGGATTTTTGTCTGCAAAAAGTCGATCGTGTTGGTGGCTCCGGTCCAGCCGTAAGCATCGGGATCCGACCCGGCGGTCCAATCAGTCCGCTTGTCAGTCGGTCCTATCTGGGGCAACACCCAGACGTCGTTCGCCGCGAACCCCAGCGGCAGGTAGATGTTGTCGACATTGGAGACATCGTAATTGATCAGGGTGACCAATTGGTTAAATGGAATTTTACCCTCGGTTTTCTCGCTGATCTTCGGATTGACCAGGTAGTCGTGGTCGCGAATCGTAAACTCCGCCAGTTGGTCTTCGGTATCGTCACTGGGACCCTCGGGGGTCGCGGATCGGTACCACATCACGACGCCGTTCTTGATCGTGTCGCCAATGCTCTCGGTGCTGGTGATGGAGCGCTGCGAGTTGGCATCCCAATGCAGGGGATTGGGGAGTCCGTTCTTCGTCATCGGTACCAGGTATGCGCCATCAGTTCCAATGCCGATGCGGCCGCCATTCCAGAACACCAGCGGAACGCTCACGAGAATGCTTTGACCGGCTTTCAGGCCGAAGTAAAATTTTCCATCCGCCCCCTGGTAGCCGATGTAGCCACGGAATTCATTGAGGACCGCATCGTAGGGATCATACAACCCGATCGAGCTCCCCTTCGCGATGACGGCATCGTTGGGATCGCGCATAATCGGATAGACGGTCTGCGTAGTGTTGTTCGTGATCCGCAGGGTCTTCACGGGGATCTTGTTGCCGTCCGAGTCCTTATAATACGTCATAAACTGCCGGGTTAGCGAACCGGGAGCATCGGGATTCGGATCAAAGGGCCAGACGCCATTGGTTTTGGGCATCAAGTAATCTGTCGCTCGGGCAACGGGGGCGAGAAAGGAAGTGGCAGTTAGAACGGCGCACGCCAGAACAATCGATGCGATGTGTGTGCGCATCGTTTCACAAAGCGATCCTAAATCGGACCTTCGTGCCTCGACATCCTTTTTCGGGAAATGAACAACAAAACGACGTAGTGTGTTGACGGGCATAGGGACTAGACGGTTTCAGTGTCAGGTCGCAGTTATACCTAAAACTGGACCGCAGAGCTAGTTACAATATAGAGAATCTGAAAATAATAGAAATTCGGACGGGTCCTCATCGGAAGGTACTTCGGGGCGATCCCGTTGGGTCTGTACCGGCAGGCCGATAACTCATTGGATTTCTCCCTCCGTACTGATCCATGAATAGACGCGGGTCAATCCGACAAAATTGTCCAAACTGAAACCGGCTGGCACTGCGCGCATTTGGCTAAATGCGAGATACAATAATCGCCCAAACAACTGCACCACGGCCGCGTTCGAAAGCGTGATGCGCTCTCCAAACTCCAATTGAGAGCTTCAGGCTACAACCCGTCAGTTTGAGGCGATTCAGTGTGAGCGTATGACCCAAAAAGCTTGTATCCTGTACCGAGCTTTGGACGCAGGATCTGAAGCGACCGGAGCCTATGGGCCAAGGCGCTCCATGTGCCACGTGCCGTCGATGGTTAGAGTGTAAAGAAAGCGGTCATGGAGCCGGTTCTCTCTTCCCTGCCAGAATTCGATCCGCTCGGGGGCAAGCCGGAAGCCGCCCCAGAATTCCGGGACTGGAGGATTGCGATCCGCGTACTGAGCCGAGACCTCATCGAACCGGCGTTCGAGTTCAGCCCGGCTGGGAACGGGGCTGCTTTGTGGCGATATAATGGCACTGAGCCGGCTCTTCAGAGGTCGTTTATCAAAGTAAGCCTGAGATTCAGCGTGAGCGACTCTGGCAACGTTACCTTCGATCTGGATCTGTCGCTCGAGCCAAGGCCAATGAAAGTTGAGGGCAGCTCTCGGGTTCTCCGCCAGATCCCGACCTTTACGGCTCTCGTAGTTGGTGAAGAAGACAAACCCTCGTTCATCGAATCCTTTCAAAAGGACGATTCGAGCAGCAGGACGCCCCTGCCGATCGGCGGTCGCCAAGGTCATCGCGTTCGGTTCTCGGTCGCCGGCTGTGCGCACCGATTCTTCAAACCAGATTTTGAACTGCTGTATCGGGTGTGGAAGCAGGTCCTTTCGATACAAGCCGTGCAGTGTGTACTCCTTGCGCAAGCGGGCAACGTCGAGCATTTCGTCCATTTCTGGAGATTAGCATGGGTGGATTGGCATCGAATGCAAGGTGCAAGGCCGGTAGGGATGAGCTCCGGCTCATCTCGGGCTATCGACCGCCCGATTTTTGACAATGAGACAGGTCATGCGCGAAAAGTGATCGCTATCGTCGACCTCGCCCGCTACCGTCGGCCTCGCAAGCGAGGCAGCGCTCCATGGTCTCGACCGTAAAACAATGTGTGGCAAACCCCGCGAGAAGTCGGTAACTTCTGCGGACTTTTCTCCGTCTGCGAGAAGCAAAAGGATTGTATGAGGATCTTCGGGCTTAGTTTGGGTTTCGCACTCACGGCGATCCCGGCGTTTACGGTGCTTTTAGCGGGTACAGCTCGTGCCCAATATTCGGTGCAAATCGATCTCGGTGAACAGAAGGCCTATCTCTTGTGGGACGATCGGGTAGTCATGGAGTCGCCGATCAGCTCAGGGCGGTACGGCCATCTCACACCGACCGGCACATTTAAGATCACCGACAAAGACTTGAATCACACGTCCAGCATTTACGGCCAAATTGTGGACGAGTATGGACGCACAGTCGTTTCGGATGCGGATGTGGATATGCCAGTCACTTACGGGACTCACTTTGTGAATGCCCCGATGCGGTATTACATGAATTTTGCGCCCGGGATCGGCATGCATGCCGGTTATTTACCGGGGTACCCGGCGTCACATGGCTGTGTCCGGATGCCCGAAAGCAAAGCGATCGCGTTTTTCCAGGCGGTCTCGGTCGGGACCCCGGTCACGGTATTCGGGACCACTCCGCGAAACCGAGTTTATCAAGTGAGCAATCCGGGGCGACAATACGGTCCGTTCAATCAGTATCAATACCAGTATCAGAACCAAGACCAACAACGGCGGCCTTGGTGGCGGTTCTTTGGGTTTTAGGGTGGACGGGGTGGCGGCGACGCTCGTGAACCGCCACCCGTTAGCCATATTCCGGTCCTTGCGCGTACCACCTTTCGTCCTCGTACTCGTTCTCGAGAACGGTTGTGATCGGATTCCGTGCGGTTGTCAGGAACCCGTTACCGCCGGGGTTCGAGACCTTGGAGGGAACACGTAATCAAATTCTGCCGCGAATTCCGCAAACAAACTTCTTTCGAGGACGAGGACGACGACGAGTACGAGAACGAAGTGCCTATCGCTGACTACGCGTAGTACGGTCTCAGCACGGCAGGCATGCTGCCGATCTTGAGGGCGCGTTCGGTGGCTTGATCGATGACGTCTATCCCTTGGGATAGAGGGACGACCTGTCCGGCTTTCAGGGCGACCGTAGGGACACCATCCCGCAGGAGAACGCGATGGGCGCTGATCGCCGCGACCC
>JAFAHI010000548.1 GCA_019237325.1 Verrucomicrobiota bacterium
ATGAAAGACGTCCCCACGTTCTATATGATGAAGCTGGCCTACGGGTTGAGGGTGGTGCGCTACATGCAACGGACTGGGATCGAGACTATCTCAATTTTGAATCCGATCGAAGAGATCATTCCGCTGGTCGCTAAAGCCCTTCGCAAACGGGTTCAGGATCTAACGGTAGTTGTCTTGGATCGACCCCGGCATCAGAAACTGGTCGAAGCGGTTCGCTCCACTGGCGCAATGGTGCGTATGATCTCGGATGGTGACATCACTGCCGCCATCGCACCCTCGATCGCAGACAGCGGTGTGGATCTATACGTGGGGATTGGTGGCGCTCCCGAAGCGGTATTAGCCGCGGCTGCCATTCGCTGTCTAGGCGGTGACCTACAGACCGTAATGTGGCCCCGAGACAGCGCGGAAGAGGAAGCGGTGGTCAAAGCCGGTTATCGTAACGAATTAGGTAAGGTGTTTTATGCGAATGACCTCGCCCACGGGGATAATATCATCTTCTGCGCTACAGGGATTAGTGATAATCCATTGTTGCGCGGTGTTCGGGTGCGTGGTCATACGGCAGTCACGCATTCCATTCTGATGCGTGCTCGGAGCCGCACGGTGCGAATGATCGAGGCTTACCACGACCTCGTTCACAAGACGATTCGTCTGCGATCTACTAAACGCGAAACCCCCATTTAAGGAGAAGATTTACTAACTAGGACCCAAAGATTACAAACTTGTGATCTTCGTGCCTTTGTAGCGAATTATTTCCTCTGCGATGAGATCCACGAAACTAGCTGTCAGTCTGGCCTGCTTGGCAGCCGCTGGGATCGGGATCGGTATCTCTTTGGGTATTGCTTGGCTTTTCCTCAGTCAAAGTGCAGACCAGTGGGCGCTGCTCAAGCCCGAACTGTTGAAAATCTGCATTGGGTCTGTTGTGGTGACCGCTGCAGCGCTTATTCTTCCGATCTGGATTATCAGCCGCCGAGTCAATCGTTCCGTCAAACAACTCGCGGCCGCATTGGCGGAACGGAGAGTATCAAGCTCAGAATTTCCCGTGGTAGCTTCTTTGAACCGTGATCGCGAGTATCACATGCTGGTTGCGGAGATTAATGTTTTGCTTGGATTTTTGAGGGAGGACCGGACGCGTCTGGATCACTACTCCGCCAAGGTCGCCCATGAACTGCGGGGTCCCCTCACGCTCCTTCAGCTACAGCTCGACTACGAGGCGAAGCGACTCGATCCACAGTTTCTCGAGGTGATGACGGCGCAGGTCCGCCGGCTGACAGAATACGTCGATACCGCGCTTTACCTGGCGAAAGTGGCGGCCCACAAAATTAAGCCTGTCAAAACAAGGCATAAGATTGCCGCGTTGGTACAAGAAATCTCGGTTCCTTATAACCTTCTGGCCGAGGGGCAACAGCGTAAGCTTTCCGTCGACCTCTCAATTGAGTCAGAAGCTGAGCTGGATGAGAAGATTTTCGGATTGATCCTCCACAATTTGTTCTCAAACGCGATTTCCCATGGGCTAGGGGAGATTCGCTTACGGTCACACGCGAGCGATGATGCGGTGACCTTGATTGTCCTAAATCGGGTCCGAGCCAGGGCGCATGGCGAAACCGGAAACGGGATGGGTTTGCAAACGGTCGGAACTCTAGCAAAAGCGCATAATCTGACGTTCCGTAGCCGCCCCGTCTTCAACTTCTACGCGGCGGCGTTGCGGATACCTACGCTGGGTTCGACAGGGGCATGCGCCGCAACGATAAACGTGTCGGGGGCCCCGGAGGAAAAAAGGTAGCCATCCGGCTGAGCTCGCCGAAGTGCTGCCGAGAGATGCTTTCGGGGGCCGAAATCGTCCGAGGCAGCCCGAGCTGAGAAGTGTTCATGACCGCAAGAAGGTGCTATATTTTCCACAATTATTTAAGGAAAACAGGTAAGACGAATTTCTCGAAATCATGGAAAGTACTGTTGAATCCGGTTGCCGGGAAAATTCTGGTGGGCCACTCATCGTAGTGGCCGATGACGAACTGTCTATTCTGCAGTACATCGAACAGGTCCTGCAGGTGGCGAACTATCGGGTCGTCACTGCAACCACGGTGGAGGAAGCCTGGAAGATCGTGCAACGTCAGCAAGCCGAGATCGACCTTGTACTCACCGATATCGTCATGCCTGGATCCATAGATGGCCAGGGCTTGGCAAAAAGGATTCACCAGCTTGACCCCGCCCTGCCCGTCGTGTTTATCACTGGCGCACTGTCAGAGATAGATGATCGTACAGCGATGATGGTCGAAAAACAGCTGCTGCTGCGAAAGCCATTCTTCCCACAGCAATTGATCGCTTTTGTTGGCGCGCAGCTCCACAGAGAATCGTCATCCGGCATCGCGCGGTGATTTTTTTATCGTCCCAGCATTCGAACGAAGCTCGGCGTTGCCCGGATCTTCATAGTGAAAATTATGAAAATTATTCACCTATTTGTCCTATTGGTCTCATCAACTCCCTCAACTGTCGAGCACGAGGACGATGACGATTTTAGATGCGGCCCTTATCCCGACCCTGACGGCCTGATCCCTTCTACCCGAAGCTGAATTTGGATCTGGTCCCGGAAAACTGCGGGCTCCAGATAAAACGCGATATCCCAAGGTGGCGCCGGCAGCGGCTCGCTGAAATTAAACTCGATGGCGCGCAAGAGACGCCCGCTGTGACGCAGTCCGAAGACCCGATGTTTTTCCTTTAAGATCTTAACCTCCCCGGTTGGTTCCGCCCGTTGCAACAGCAATAGCGGTTGGCAATTTCCGAGGCCAAAAGGTTGGAGCAGTTCATGCGCAACGAGGAAATCGTAGTTGAGCTCATTGCCGCTAACTACCGTGTCAATTCGCAGCTTTGGCGATAGCTGTTCCGGGCTAAGTGTCTTTTTAGCGAAGGCTCTGAATGCACCAGTAAATACAGTCAGTTGTTCAGAGGGTAAGGAAAACCCAGCTGCCATTTCGTGGCCGCCATACTGGGTGAGCGCATCGCAACAACCGTCTAAAGCTTGAACCAACGAAAACCCGGGTATGCTGCGACCGCTTCCTTTGCCGATCCCAGCTTCATCAAACCCGATCACCAGGGTTGGTCTGTAATACTGACGAACTAGACGCGCTGCTACGATTCCCACCACGCCTGGATGCCAGCCGGTTTCACCCACCACAATCGCACAATGAGACTCGAAATCGGGATCTTGTTCTAGAAGCTGGCAAGCAGCCTCGAACGTTTCCTGTTCTAGTTGCTGGCGAGCCCGATTCTGTTGATCAAGCTCTGCGGCCAAACCAGCCGCGACCGCATCGTCGGAGGTCATCAGTAAGTTCAGTGCGGCCTCCGCCAAGCCAAGACGTCCGGCTGCGTTGAGCCGGGGCCCGAGCCGGAAACCCACATCATCCGGCCGAACCGGAAAATTAATTCCGGCGACGCGCATCAAAGCTTTGACACCAATCCATTGGGTGGTTTCTAGCTGCTTTAGGCCGTGGTAAACGAGCACCCGATTCTCGGCGACCAACGGAACGAGATCGGCAATGGTGCCGATCGCAACCAAATCAAGGTACTGCTTCAAATCGAAATCGGGGAGGCGTCGCTCCTTGAGCAAGGCGTGGCATAACTTGAATACCAAACCGACCGTACAGAAATATCTGTGGTCGGCCCCAGTCTTTGGATTGATGAAAGCTCGGCACCTCGGGAGGGAGTGCTGGACCTCATGATGGTCGATCACCAGCACATCGACTCCCGCTGCCTCAATCTCGGCGATGCGTTCAGCCGAAGAGGTGCCGCAATCCAACGCGATTAGCAATTGAGGCTGATGCGTTTGGAGACACCGGGCAACACCGTCTGCGGTCAAACCATACCCTTCCTCGACCCGCATCGGCAGAAACAGGGCCGGCGCGATTCCGTAGGCTCCCAACACACGGGCGAGAAGCGTTATGGAAGTAATGCCGTCGACATCGTAATCTCCATAGAGAACAATCCGTTCGTGGCGATCCACCGCCTGAAAGATCCGTTCGACAGCCGGCCTCATCCCGGCCAGGAGAAAAGGATCAGACAGCTCGCGGAGCCGGGGCCACAGAAAGCTGCTGATTGCAGCCACATCTTGAAATCCTCTGCGTTCCAGCAACCGAACAATCGAAACCGGTAGCCGAAGTTCACCCGCCCGCGTGACGAGATCGCTGCTTGGCGAGGTGGCGGAAAAGTCCCAGGTGGAAGAGTTCAATTCAGGAGTTGCAGGAGTTCAGGAGTTCAGGAGTTCAGGAGTTCAGGAGTTCAGGAGTTCAGGAGTTCAGGAGTTCAGGAGTTCAGGAGTTCAGGAGTTCAGGAGTTCAGGAG
>JAFAHI010000592.1 GCA_019237325.1 Verrucomicrobiota bacterium
CCATCGCATACGAATGGTTTCCGTACCGTCCATTGGGGTGCTTTGATAGGAATGTCCGTAGACGATCCTCAGCCTCCGCTGTAAAATCGTACCCGAGTTGACCGTAAAGTTCGCGGACAACTGCGATCGGATCGCGAACCAGATCTGAAAATTTAACGTCGTAAACAGAGCCGCTAGGAAGTTTCTTCCGGGCGTTGATAAACCCCTCGAGTGCCATGAAATGGCCAAAACAGAACAGCCCAGGTCTTCAGGTCTGGGTAAGGCGCCCCAAGAAGTTCGACCTGAAGGGCGGCCGATGTTAGTTCGTTGCGCTCGTCGATAAACGGGCACCAGTTCGGACGCCCTTTCAGGTCGAGCCCCTTATATCACAGGGACCCAGGCGTAAACACCTGGGCTGTTCTGTCCAACCATTTCATGGTTTGAACGCCATAGAATCCCCAGGCTAGACCCAGAAGAATCTCCTTTGTCTACGTGATTAGGGTTGAGAATAATAAACTCCAGACGCATAACCTGCCGCAAACGCGCCCGGGTGAAATCCTCCTCCATAGTAACCCCCTCCACCATAGTAGCCGCCGTAATGGTATCCCCCGCCGTAATGATAGCCTCCTCCGCCCCAGCCCCCATAATGATAGCCGCTTCCGGAACCAGAGAAGCTCCGGGAATAGCTACCGCCGTAGCGGCCGGTGTAGGAGACTGACCCCGAGCGACTCCAACTGCCGCAGCAGCCCCAGGCCAGTGCATTATCAGCAAGTACCACCGCAACCGGGCAAATGGTTAGACTCAGAAAGACGATCTTGCGTAATATCAGCATTTTCATAGTTAATCCTGGTTGGCAGTTTTCGCCTCAATTGGCACGCGTTTCATTCTAACTTTATTGACATCCGGCAAAGCCGTACCGTCGAGGGTTCGATCTTTCGATTGCCAGGTGATGGTGTCGGGATCTTCGCGAGTAACTATGTTAGTCGCCGTGAGCTTCTTGCCATTTGCAAGAATGGCGCTGGTCTTTATCATCCATTGGTTACCATCGTTACTCCAACTGCCTTGGCCGACAGAGCCGTCCGCCACAAAACTCCAAGACCGCATCTGCTGGCTGGCTGGGTCCCAGGCAATCCACTCCGTTGCGCGGGATATCAGTGTATCTTTCACTGTTACGTCCTGTGTGGAAATGAGGAAGTTGCCATCTTCGGACCATTCAAAACGAACATGGTCCACTTCCGGGCCATTTCCTTCGTCAACCCATTCGCCAACGGCCCATTCCAATCCCCGCAAATGTTCGTAGTTGCCAGAGGATACGTACGGGGCCTCGCGCACACTTTGCAGGAACCATTGCCCATTCTTCTTCACATGGACATTGGTATAGCGGGCTTGGTTGGGAGATGAGCCATCCGCCAACGTCAACGAAGTTATTCCGTCCTCAATCGCCGTGTCCGGTGTAACGACGCGCAGCGAAGTAACATCGATTCGCACCTTCGAGCCTTTGTTCTCGTTGAAGAAATCTGCGAACGCATTCTTTATGGCGGTGCGCCCCTCCAAATGGCGGCCCGTTAGGTCTGTGTAATCGCCGTCCTCGCTCCACATTGCTGCCACCGCGTTCGCATCACCCTGTTCAAAGGCGTTCACGAACGTTTTGGCATTATTAAGAATAGCCTGTCTATCGCTTGCCCGCTCATTCGTGGTGTCAGCAGCCAGTAAGTCTGCTTGCAGGCATGTTAAAGAGAGGGTTCCCAGCAGGATGATTATTTTCATAATGGCTGTCATCAACGCCCGGGCGCCAATGGCTCAACGCCTCGAGTTATATTTAGCTAACTGTTATGGATTAGGTTTGCGTTCCCGTTCGCACGGACGCATGCGACCCATTTTCGCCCTGCTAGCATCCAAAGATTCGGACAAGCGAATCGCGTCTCATCCATTGAAACAAAATTATCATCTTGAGCGACTGCTTCCAATTGTACCTTGGTACAGGATGGAAGGGTGGAAGGTGAATGGTCGGGTACGGTCTCAATGGCGCTTAGGCTGCTCCTTGATAAAAAAGGCGGTCGCGCATTGAACGCAAAATCCGAATTTAAGATCCGCAGATTTCACAGATTACGCAGATTAACAGAGGGTTAGATCACTATGTGTTACCACTTTTCAATGCAGGGTTTTGATAGATGGTTTTGCTTCTAAGCTCTTGAATCTGTGTAATCTGCGGATTTTTACATCTTCGGGATTTGGGTTGAAGGATCATCGGTTCATTGACTTACCAGGATCCCCGGCAGTCCTTCGCGAATGCGGCTCGAGAAATCCGGATCACGATCGGCGGCGCGGGCCCGGTCGTTGATATGGCTTATGCGTCTGAGCTCGGGAAACGGCAGCGAGGTGTCGATTGCTTTTAGATCGTACGCGCGCTCCGCGATCGTGCCGTTCACGAGAAGCTGCCAGTCCCAGGGCCGGGCTGAGCCGATGTGCTTGAGATGTACCCGGATGTTTGTCGTGCAATTGCTCGTGATTTCGTTGTACCACTGCGCTTTCTCGTGGAGT
>JAFAHI010000726.1 GCA_019237325.1 Verrucomicrobiota bacterium
CGCCCAAACAGAACGTGGCGCTACGGATACCGCCTCCAGAGAGAGACAAACCAACCGGGTTAGGCGCTGGGGGCAGAGAATCGGCCGGGGACGTCTGCGCTATAGCAGTTGCTACACCGCCAAAGGGCGCGAAGGCAACGTTCCTGCGGGCATGCACCGCCGCATTTTCCAGGTTCCTGAGCGATTCGGGGTAAGTCTCGGTATCGGCCAGGATAGTGTCGGCCGCTTTCTCGCTAATCATAAAAACCGGCGTGACGATGAAATAACCGGGTATCTTGGGAAAAACCGAGGCATCGACGACTCGCAAATTCCGGACACCGTGCACTTTGAATTTGCTATCGAGCACGGCCTCCTTGTCGTTCAGCTTCCCAACATCTGCCTGCCACGGATCGGGACCGATGCGGCAGGTACCACAAGCGTGATGACCCCAAGCTTCATTCTGAATCCACTGGTCTAAGTCTGGGCTGCCATCACGCCGATTTGCACCCGGTTGGATCTCGTTCTTGAATAAGAATTTCGAATTAGCGTTAATGTGACGCACGAATTGAACCGCGTTAACCAGTGCGGCCCGGTCTCGTTCCCAGCCCGGCGGACCTTCGGCAAAAGAAGCAAAACAAATCTCGGGGGTTTCAAAAGGCGAGTTAGAAAGCAGGCGGACCCGCCCCCCGTTGTTCCGGGTATACGCTTTAAGAATGATCCAACTCCAGAGATTCCGCTGCTCTTGGGTTTCATCCGGCTTTTCGTGCAGCAGATCTTTCGACCAGCCCCAGTAATAGCCGGGAAACGACACCGGGGCGCCAAAAATGAAAAGATCCGGCTCCGCTCGTTCGGCATCGACGCCAGAACATTTCAAAACGGCCACGGTTCCCCCGTTGGTCGTATAGAGGCCAGTATGCGACTCCAACCAGTTAGCGCGAGCCGGGTCGTTCGCATCACCGGGAACGAAGCTAACGCCTTTAAGGGTAACAAAATCCTGATCTAACTGGCTGATGACGCTGACTTCGTACCGATCCTGCAGGTTTAATCCCACGCCCGGCAAGTTGATCGCCGGATAAGCCGGTTTGCCGTCAATACCGGTCAGCTTCTCGATCTGATGCTCTTTCAGGTGTCGCTCATCCCCAATGCCGCTGAGCATTAACAATTGGGGAGTGTTGAATGAGCCGCCACAGATGATCACTTCATTCTTGGCAAAATAGCGTTTTACGGCGGCGGAACCCGATGCCTGGCCTGAGTACAGCGGGCTGGCCTGATAAAGGTGCTGGCCTTCCACAACCTCCACACCTCGAGCGCAGGGAGGGTCGCCA
Organism: Verrucomicrobiota bacterium; assembly: GCA_019237325.1. GTDB lineage: Bacteria > Verrucomicrobiota > Verrucomicrobiia > Chthoniobacterales > JAFAMB01 > JAFAVN01. Next base: position 1,305 of record JAFAHI010000726.1, read on the forward strand.
TCCTTCTCCTGGCTGAACAGGATCTTAGTCGCATGAACGCCGGTCACAATAACGAGATTATCAGGATGCGCCTGCTGGGTCTCCAGCAACAGCTCGCGGACGCCCACTCGGCTGGCTCCATCTGTCCCAACGGGAATGAAGGCGAGTTCTTCCGGTTTATTACGCCGGTTGTTCGGGTCATTCGGATCGAGCGACAAAACTAACTGCAACTTCAGCGCTCGTCTCAGAGTCGCTAGTATTCCTTTCTTCCCGAGTACGGATTCAACCCCTCCCACCAGCACATCTCGGAAGGTAGTATCACCTGCCTCGATCTTGGCGACCAAGTTAGGATCAATAAAACTGGTCGGTTGCCAACCTTTATACCCGTGGTTGCCCGGGTTCCAAACTGCGCGCGGGTTGACCCACGAGATAATCTGGAGCGCCCAGATATAGACAAGTCCGATGATCCTGCGGAAGAAATTGTCATAGACCTTGAAATAGAGATTCTTTTCCAGCCGGGTGAAGTAGCCGCGCATGTGTTCGCCCCGCCAGGAATCATCGCCGGTAAGATCGGCGATTTCATCCCAGTCGCGGTCATTCGGCGCGACGATGATCATCGCATGATGGGCCGTGCAACCTCCGAGCGCAGAGCATCGCGGATAAAAGATACCGCCTTCACCCTTTCCTCCGCCGTCGCTTTGAGACGGATCATGCTGCCGCCGATACTTCGAGTCTTTTTTCTGTTGGTCCGTGTTGGCGTAATGTCGGACCGAAAAGCCCCAGCTAATTTCAGGGTGCTCGGTCGCCGCCGCGTGGTAACCCGGTACCTGCTGGACCTCTGGGGGATCAACGGTGGCTGCAGGTGGATTGCCGGCGGAGATAGCCTGATCGGTTCCTGCTTCGAGCAATAGAACCTTCCGGCCGGTCTTGGCCAGACGCGCCGCCAAAGGTCCTCCTCCCGCACCTGAGCCCACAATAATGTACTGGAACGGCGTGTTGTCGGGGCTAAGAGCCGCCTCTAGCATCGTATTCACCGTGGCAATTGATTTTTAAGGTTGATCCGCTTTGATGCGGAAATCCTGGCGTTTAAAGAGTTTTCAGGAACGCGATCAATTGATGCTTTTCTTCGTCTGATAACGCCTCACCAAACCAGTGCCCGCGGTCCATCCAGAAATCGGGACATTTACTGGCTTTCAGCAGCGGCAGACCCGCCTCTTTTTCGAATGCTTGCAACGCTTCTTTGCCCTTAAGACCCCGAGCGCTTACCAGGAACGATCCGCGCAAGAGCGAGGCGCTAGCATCGATTAACAGGCCTGTAGGAGCTTCGGGATTCATATTCATGATCAAATTGACTGGGGTTCCTGCCGGGATCGGTCCCACGGACAATGGGCCAAGATCACCATTGACGAAGGCATTCAATTCGAGGCCGGTGATCAAGCTTAACGCCGCCAGAATGCCGAATACCCAGCGACCGACGATGGGGCGAGCATTGCCAAACCAGATCCAGAGCGCAAACGCGAGTAGAGCCGCAGGCACAAGCCAGAATGCCCCATAAACTTTATCGAAACGGGTTATCACGAGGATTGCCACCGATAACAGGGCCAGTAAGAGCACGACAAAACCGGCCAAGCGCGGCACGCCCAGTAGCGCGAGCACCACAAACAAGACGACTAACAGAAGCCAAAGGTATAAGGAAAGAAATGAGGTCCAGAAATCTCCAATGATACCGGCAAACAATTCTCTGATGAACTTGGCCGGAATGATGATAGACGTGACTTCGGGAATCCTGTAAATGAAGCCGGGATCTCCCTGGCTTAATTCCGCCTGATCCCAACGGAGATCACCCTGGTGATGATTAATGTCGGCAACGCGTTTCGCGTTCCAAAGCAACTTGGTGATACCATCGTTGAACGCGGTTAACCGTCCTTTCACCGACGGGTCGCCGTTGAAGAGGCCGAGCGAATTATCATGCAGATACGGCGCGGTCGCCCACAAACTCACCAAGGAAGCCGGCCGATAATATCCGGGACCACCGCCTGGCGGATAATAAACGTCGTTCATCCCCATGCTATCCGGCAGCACACCGCTGTAAGGATTATAGAAGCGAACTGGACCAACTGGCGGCAGATTCTTGTAGTCCTCAGAACTGAAGTTGTCCCACATCTGTCCCCGCATCCCATTGGTACCGACCGCCCGGCCAGAATTCGTGCCGGCTAAGGTCACCGGTACTCGAATATCGGTGGAGAGATAGTTGTCCTCGATGAATGCGTCAGCGCCATTCTCGGGCTGCCCGGCAAACGCCGTGATTCGCCGAACGTACTCCTGGTAAGCCGGTGTTTTCTTGAAAAGCTCCCAATCGGCATAAGCCGTGGGCAACGTGAGTTGCGGCGAGGCATCATTGGTCGAAGGGGCATTGCTAAATTTAGCCCAATCCGACGAAAAGCTTAGTTTGAAGCCATCCGGCTGCTTGCTTGAATGACAGATAGCGCAGTTCCGCAAAAAAACAGCACGGCCGGTCGCAGCCAACTCTTTGTCCTGTTCGATAATTGCTTTTCCGTCTGGCCCGGCAAAGGCCAGTTTCATCGGTGCGGTGCTGCAGTTCTCCACGGGAACGTCCGGAGAATTGTTAGTCGGTGAATCTGGCGCCGGAGATGGAGCGGGGTTGGCTTTCTGACTTCTTAAGGTGAAAAACGCTTTGAGATAGGGAACTCGATATTTCTTCGCGGTTCGCCAGAAGACCGAGTTCGCTTCACAGGTGGCAACGGAGAAAGGCTTCTGCGGTACAAAACCGATGAGCGGATTATGGCATCGTAACCATTCCTCGGAGAAGGCTCCGATATTAAGGTAGACGCGAGCCAGCGCGCCAAAGACGCCGATACTATCCGCTCCGTCTAACAGCACTCTGGGAGTATGTCGCGGATTGGTGGCCGAGTTACTATCTTCGACACTCGGCAACAATAGGTTGGCCGCACCTTGTAATTCCGGCGGATTAGCCGCCGCAAGCTCTAACCGTGCCGGTACCTGGAAGATGGCATTAATCGTGTTAGCATTATTGATGTGATCCGTGCTAACCAGCGAGGTATCAATCGTCCCGGGTTGCTGGCTGGCCAGGAAATGATGGATAAAATTGTTCGCTTTAGTCAGGTTAGCGAAAGCGGTTTTCGGGCTCCAATACTGGTTCCCGATAATAGAAGATAGATTCTCCCACTGAGGATTCTCTGGATCACTGGGCGGATTCAACGGATGCGGCCCGATATGGCAAAAAGCGCAGGACATGCTCGGCCGGAAAGGCCGGATCAATTGTGGATCTGCATAGATGCTGTCTTGCGTATAGTAGGCATCCTTGGGCGCATCGATGACCCGCTCTTTCCAGTAAGCTCTGGCTTTCGCGGCTGCAGGAGTATCCCCGAAGAAATTCGGGTTCGGGATCAAGCGGAGTCCCATAACCCCACTGGGGTAACCGTAGATATCGTAGTCGACCCCATCTTTCGGCAGTTGCGCGATAACAGATTCGTACAAAGCTTGATCGCCGGGTTTGAAGATGTATTTGGGATGCCCCGGTGGCGCTTGAGGCGGCCCTAAGATCGGTTTTCCGTTTTCATCGAAATCTCCGCCAGGCGGAGACTTGAGCGCGATCTTGTCTCCATCGGCTTGATCCAGATAAAGTCCTAGGATGCGCTTCGCAGGGTCGGTCTGTTTCGTCATCCCCGGCTGGTTAATAAGTCCAGCGTCCCGGAATCGATGCTCCCGCTGGCGTGAATCCAGCAAAATGAGAAAGTCGATCAACCCATAGCCGCGTTCCTGCAGCCAACCCCAAAAGGTCTCATTCCCTTCTCCCCAAAGGATCCAAGTATTCTGACCGCGGATGGCGTTTCGTTCTTCATCGCTAATTTTGCCATCGCCGTCGAGATCGTAGTTGATCGGCTGCAGCTTGCCTCCCGGGCCACTCGCGATTTGGTCGACCTGCCAAAAGAGATTCCGTGGCTCAGCCGGGAAACATTCCTCGATTCGCTTTTCTACTGGCGTGCCTTGGGCGGTTCGGCCGCCGTCCGGCTCGTCCTTTGCCCCGGTGGGATCGACCTTGGTAAGAAATTCCTGCCAACCCGGCTTAGAATCCGGCACATGGCTCGCGGCCGGGTAGTTATTTGGAGAAGGTGATGGGGCCGGGATCGCGATTTCGTTTGGAGTCGCTGACGGAGTCGGAGTTTGTGATTGTGCGAATGCCAAACCGGTCAGGCAGCTGAGTATCCCGATGAGAACAAAACAGAGCCAATGATTTTCGGGCAATCGACGTATTCGGCTCGCCGGATCGTTCAGATTCACAGCCTGCCGGAATTCAGTGATGAATATGAAAATCTTCATAGCGAGGGTTCAATTGGGCAGCGCGCTCGATCAGTTTTTCACCTTCTGCGGCACGACCGGCAGCCAGAAAGATGGTCCCCGCTTGATAATATAGACGGGCGTCTTGCATACCGGAGGCTAATGCTAGATCGATCAAATCCACGGCCTCGTCTATCCGCTTATCTCGATACAACGCCCAGGCCAGGCCGGCCTGGCTGGAAAAATTTGGCCGCAGTCCTACGTCGCGCTGCGCCCAATCCACCCCGGTTTTAGGATCATCGCGGACACAGCAATAAAAGTCGGTTAGATGATGGCAGTAGTGAACATCACCACACTCGACCGATTCAAGGTAGTCCTGCAGTGCTGATTCCAACCATGGTTCCGCCCGCTCCGGTTGGCCCATCAATAGATAGAGTTCACCGATGGCCTGTTTCAGCTCAGGTTTAGTCGCTCGATCAACGATGCTTTGGAGGAGAACAATGGCTGCTTGGTAATTACCTTCAGCGGCTAATAACTCGGCTACATGTTCGTCAACCAGCCAATATCCGGTATAGCTTAGGGCGGCCCGATTGTAATGAACCCTCGTTTCCTGATAACGCCCGCGAGAGAAGTCCAACAGGCCTCGTTGCAGCTCGACCCAGGCAAAAGCGCGAGGTTCCTTAGCGGTGATCTCGTCCTCGGACTCGAGATATAACTGTTCCGCCAGCGCCTCATCTCCCATTTTCCAATGGAAATAGGCCAGGCGGGCAAGACTATCCCAACTCCGGTTCTCCTCGACGGCATATTCCAGGCGTACCCTAGCCGCAGTGTATCTTCCCTCTTGGAAGTCAATGTCCGCTTGTAAGACTTCTCCGGAAGCAGAGCCAGCCAAACCGGGCGCGAGCTGCAGGGCTGCCTTGGCTTGCCCCAGTCGATGGAGCTTTAAGTCCAAGCTCGCTTTCAAAAAACAGATATCCGGACAAGGTCCTATTTTTCGAATAGCGCTCTCAATGGCGCGCTCCGCATTTTTAAAATCAACTTCCCGGTTGGTTAAGGAAGCCCGGCGAAAAAGTCCCTGAAGGAAACGCGTTGTCTTTTCGATGTTCAGTGGCCTGGTCTCCGCTTCCAAGGAACTAATCACCTCTTCGATGCGACCTAGTTCGTCAGCGAAATCGTTAACCCCAGGGGACGCGGAATCAGTGGCCGGCCGGCCGGTCAACTTAGGCGTTATTGAGGCTAGGTTAGTCGACATAATAACTTGAGTTTCACCGAACGGTTAAACAGCGCCACTGGCATCGCCCGTCGCGACGATTTCAAAGTCGCTACCAGGGATCCGCTAAATAGGGAAACTGATTGAGGAACTCTTTGTCGTTCTTCAACGGATTTGGCGGTGTTTTCGGCACAATCGGCGCTTGATCCCATAACGATTGGTCGCCGAGGATTTCGACATGGTATTTTCGGCCTTTGAACTCGGCGCTCATATCCAGAAACATCGATAGAAACCGGGTCGCAACCTGGTCCTCGAGCCGTCTTCCAAAAGGCCAGGTTCCGGTGGTGTCCATGTCAATGGCGCACACATTAGGAACGAAGATCTCGAAAGGCCGCCGCAAAGGAATATCCAGACCCTTCTTGTTCCATGTGTCGTCCGGCATATTCAGCTGTTGAAACAGCGTTTTCTTGACCCGAGGAAACGCTTCCAGTGCGGAATCGTAGGTTTTGTGGACGGAAACGGGTGAGTTATCGTGATCGAAAGAAGTAGCTAACCCGAGCGCTGTGATCGACGGACCGAACCCCCAGCCCAAATGAGCCAGACGCTTAACGAAATGAGGCGCTAACCAGAAGTTGTTGGCGCCGACCTGGCGGCTATCCTCGCGTTCGTTCAACGCCGCATCTGCGAACGGCTGGCCGGTCGTATCCACTAACTTGTATTTCTGCAGTTCGTCGTCGAGCTCGAACACGTCCGGTACCACCCAAGGTTTCTCCGTCCATAGCGGGTGATCTGGAATCGCTTCCACCTTGTGCGCAGCCTTCAGCACCCAGCTCTCGCCCCACACATTCACAATCCGGTTGCCAGCAGCGTCTTCGGTGAGCAAATCGATCGGGATCTCCAGGATGACTGCATTCACGTTCCTGCCCGCCTGCGCATCTTGGCCGCTGTAAACGAATCGATAATTGCCGTCCGCGTCTTTCGCGAACCGGTTGCCTGTCCACACTAACGGACCCGATGGCAGATCCTTTTTGACGCCCCGGCCGAGTAACGGGTTTTTGGGGTCATAATTAAATAGATCGTTGCCTTCGAGTTCTAGGAGCGTCTTTGGAATTTTTAGTTCCCGGACCTCTGGCATCGTGTGCGGCACGTGATAGAACTGAGGCGCATAGTTGATCGAGCGGAAGAACCCCGGTAAATCGTTGAAAAAGGCGTCGTCGCGACCGCCCACAAATACCTGGAGGCGCCGGCCGCCGGAGGTAGTGACGCTCACGGGCTCGTTCGTGGCCACCGTGAACGAGAAATCGGCTTCCCGGAATCTCTTGAACTCGACCTTGGCTTTCTGGGTCTGATCCACGCTGACTCGAATCTCAGACGGATTCAATTCACCCAGGTATTTATCCTTTACCGCCTCAAAATATTTGGTCAGATCGTCCAAGGAAAAGTCGTTCCAGGCGGGTTGGACGACTCTTGGCCCGGCATGCAGTTGGATCCGGTAGAGCATATCGGAATCGAACTCACCAGTCTTAGGCACGGAAGCGAAGGTGAGAGCAATAACGACCTTTTCCCCTCCCTCCGGGTGATCGGAAGGAAAGCCAAACAAGTCGTATAAGTCGGCGGCGCTAACGTCGACATCTGAAAAGATCGAATTGACGGCGTTGGGATCGTTATGATCAGCCATTGAGACCCTTTCTTGAGTTTTGCGATCGTATTTGGGCCACCATCGGGCGGAAATGAGGCCCACATTCCTGTTCTAACGCAAAACCCTTGCCGCGGAAATACGTAGAATGACGTACACATTTGCGCGGAATCCTTCTTGATCGCCTGGCCCGCTGGAGTCGGACCGGCATCGCTTAAACAATACGTGAAACGACGTATTGGCCGGTGCGTTCAGACATGCTTTTTTTACCGCGGCTTCCCACCGGTCAGGTGTCAAACCGGTAAAACGACCATAAAAAAACAGCTAACAGAGAGGATTGAAGTATGCCATCCCGTATCAAAAAGCACGTCCCTCAACCGACCTGGCTGCAACCAGGAACTGTGAGTCCGCGACCCAGTGCGAAAGTTTCCCAGGCACATACAGGTGTCAGTCCGCTTAATGCAATCGGCCACCGCAACACCGGCTTCCAACCATTGCCGCGACCGCTCGGTTTACCTCCATATCACTATCCACTAACCGACCATTTCCCGACGATCGGAACCAATATTCAGACTGCCGGTAAAATGGTTTTCCATGTCTTAGGAGATTCAGGCGGTGTTCAAGACGGCGAATTCCAGAGCAATGTTGCTGAACAAATGGTTGCCGAGTTGTCGAACGATGCGACCTCGCCCCAATTTTGCTATCATATCGGTGACGTCGTCTATTTCACAGGATTACATGACGACTACTACGCCCAATTCTACGAGCCCTACGCGCATTACACACCGCCGATCTTTTCAATCCCAGGCAATCATGACGGCGAGGTGGACGATCCTAGTATCCAGACTTCTTTGGACGGATGGGTCGATTATTTCATGCAATCTAACCTGGATGTTGATCCAATATCAAAAGACGCGCCCCGGGTCGGCCTAAGTCTTCCGAATGTTTATTGGACCTTACTAACTCCGGTCGCCACGTTCGTCGGCCTATATACGAACGTACCGGAAGGCGGTTCGATCGATTCGATACAACAGCAATGGGTGACTAACGAATTCGCAACCGCATCCAGAGACTTACCGCTCATCTTTGCGCTGCATCATCCGATCTATTCGTTTGATGTCTTTCACAGCGGCAGTTCAAAAATGGCGGATGTGCTGGAGAACGCGATTCGCGACACCGGCCGGGTACCGAACTTGGTGCTGTCCGGGCATGTCCATGATTATCAGCGGATTGAACAGAAAATCGCACCGGACAAGCCGACCCCATTTATCGTTTGCGGCAACGGCGGCTACCATAACTTGCATAAGATCCATTCGGAGGCGGGCGATACCGCCCAGGACACGGGAGCGGTCTTAATGTATGCCCAGGACAAAAAATGGGGTTTCTTGACCCTCACCATCGACGACAAAACGATCAGCGGCGTATCAACCGAGATCGACAGAAGCGGAAATACTTCTCAGGGCGACACTTTCAGTTATCCCACCGCTGCGGTTGTGCTTGACGATCCCAAGAGCGTCCCCACCCTCTAAATAGTCCCGAAAGAGACCGCGATCGCGTCCGCTTTCGCGGTCTTTTTTTTCGAGCCTTATTTCAAGCGCTAAAGATATGCTAACGCTGCGTCCCGCGCTTTTCGAGCGACGGCTAAACCGGCGCTGAATCGCTGGGTAGCCAAAGTCTGAGCTTTTTGATCTTGGTGAGCTTCAACGAATGCGTCGAGCAGCACGTTATAAAGATTTTTTAAAGAATCCGCGTACGCTGCCAGTATGACATCTTGATCATTCATAGGGACATGTTTTTCCATTCTAAGCCGCCGTCGAACCGCGCTGGTTATACTCCGATGAAGAAGACTGTCAGGCTCCCATGACAATGACCCAAATATCAGTGATGCCCGCCCAATCGAATAGTTCTTCGGCGTGAGGTGCCGGGACATGGATGCATCCGTGTGACTGCACATTAGGATCGCCCTGATGCAGTGCTTCGCCTTCATGATAGAACAACGAAAAATCCATGTTGTCTTTACCGGGGAACTCGCTGCTGCTATGTCGCCGCAGCCGGCGCTTTGTCATCTCGAACATGCCATCGGTCGACCGAAATCCGGGCCGGCCGCCGGCAATCGGACTGATATTCAGCGCCGGCGTGCCGTGGTCGTAGGCGGTCAGCTTCCGATTAAAAAGGTCTACCAGAATGCTCCTACCCTGCGGCGGAGCTGGTGGATCGTTTTGACCCGGCCCGGCCTGCGGCAGCTTAGCACTCGTCTCAGGCCCGACTACACCATCCGGCGCGAGCTGGTTCAAGGATTGAAATTCCATCACCCGTCCAACGGTGAGCGCATCGAACTCGCCACTGATGGGGAGGCGCGGGAGGCGAGTTAACCCCCCTAGGTTAAGCGCGGTCTGGATCTGTTCGACGGCCGGGCCACTATCACGAAACTTCAGATTTTGCATAAAACTTCTAATGTCTTTGATACGGTGTCATTCTACCTAAGACAGAGCTGCGCCGAAATACGCAGAATGGCGTATAACCGCACCGCCATCGCGAAGGGGCAAAATATCCGCAGATTACACAGATTTCGCAGATTTCGGTTAGGAGTATGGTGCAGCTTTTGAGATAAACAGATCTTCCCCGCACCTCGCAGTAGTGTCCGGCCTCAGAGTCGGAATCTGCGTAATCTGCAGATATTTTGGTGTGCTCGCGCTTGATTCCAAAGCACTTAAAGCGGACGTTCTCTTCCGAACTTTTCTCTCATTATGCCGAATCCAGGGCAACCTACCATAAAACCTGGTGACACCGGAGCCGTGGTACGACGTTTACAACGCGCTTTGCGACGTACACCGAATCTCGGTATCACTGTCAGCGGCGCATTCGACGCGCAGACTGAGACGGCAGTTAAAGAATTTCAACAGGGCGCTGGTCTAACTGTCGACGGGATCGTTGGACCGCTGACTTGGAATGCGTTACCGGACGGAGCACCAATGCCCACCCTTCAGCTGGGTTCCTCCGGTGATGTCGTTCGCAGTCTGCAGACGGTTCTAACTAACGGCGCTGCAGGTCAATGGAACACAACACCTCAGGGGATCGATGGCGATTTCGGACCTAATACCGAGGCATCAGTAAAAGCATTCCAAATTTTCGGAGGTGTGACTGCAGACGGAATCGTTGGAGACCAAACATGGTCGGTTTCATTGCATGCAGCGAGTCGCACGTTAGAGACCGCCGTTGGCCTGAATTTCGTTATTGATTAGTTAGCTGGCAACACAAATACAGTCCGACACAGCAAGACCACAAAGACAGATTTTTTGCAGAGGGCTTCTGTGAAATTCATCTAGACGCGCCGAGCCGCGGCTCAACGTTATGCAGCCACCTTGGCGGGGACTCGAGAAATGGTGACGTACATTAGTCCAACGGTGTGTTTGTCCGCGGCCGCACTGCAAACCCCGGCTCAGCGAGCTCTACGGCCTAGCAAAATCTTGGGAATAAGCACATCAGCGGCTCATCGGCGAAAATCGCGATTGAGGTCGCCATACCTGTAAACCTTGTATAATAAACGTTCGCGTGAATATTCCGTTCCGCTGCTGTCTACCTTGCTTGTTATTAGTTTCGCTGTTTCCTGCCCTAACCCGTGGTCAATCGGTGGATTTTATCGGCAAAGGTAACAGCGCGGTATCATGGGGGGTAGTTGAAGTCCGGGACTTGGACCATAAGAATTCGGCTGAGGGCGAAATCGGTGATCGAATCTCGGTCGAGATCAAAAATTTCGACGGTTGGATCATCGAACAGATCGCCGCCGGTAATTATCCAGAAACGCTGAAGCCCAGCGAAAAACTAGCCAAGCTTATTAATCTCGGCCTGTTTAAGGATGCAATTGATGCCAGAAACGACGCGGAGACACCCGGAGGTATCCGGGAAAGCTGGTTTAGGTCAGACACGGATCCTAACCTTCAACCTCAAGATAAGGCGCCCGCCGACTTCACGACTAAATACGCGAGTCTCTTAAAGGAGCTACAAGCTGACTATCCAAAGAATCCTGGCCAAGGGGCTCGGGAAGCCGCGGCTTACATGCAGACGGTCTTCGACAGTCAAATCGCAGGTCTGCGTTTAAAGATCAATGACTACACCTTTAGCGATATCGCTCCGTTGAGCTCTCGAATTTCCGCCGAGGCGACAAAAGGAACCGATTCATATTATTCTGTCCCGTTTACTCTCGATCCGCGGCTGGATGATGATATCTGGCAAAAATTGCGTACACGGGTTTTTCCGTGGGGCACAGTGACATTGACGCTCGTGACCAAGCTCACCGATCGGGAACACAATTTCCCCACTGCGGTTTTTTCTTTAGACGATCCGCAGGCGAGCACGCTGAAAGGCAATCGATTCACCCTTGATACGGTTGATCCAGGCACATTATACGCCGCGATTATCGTAGTTCTTTTCCTATTGGCCCTCTTTATCTCTGTCGCTTTTCGAACCGATATTTTGCGGGATCCGACGAGAAAGCTGCGCAGCGATTTAAATTTTCCATTCAGTTTATCCCGCCTGCAAATGGCGTTCTGGTTATTCGTTGTGGTCTCGAGTTTCCTATTCCTTTTCGTTGCGACCCAAAAAGTCACCGTGCTGAACGTTACCTGCCTGTGGCTAATTGGGATCGGCTCAGGAACGGCTCTCGGTGCGGCCATCATTACTCCGGGAGATACGAACAATCAGATCGCCGCCAATAAAGCCATCCAAATAAAGGCAGAGGAAGACCGGAACCGGTTCCGCGTTCTGCGGCAAAAGAAGCGACGTGGGGAGACACTAGATCCGGGGCAGCAAGCCGAACTAGAAACTCTGGAAAAGGTTCCGAAATCTTATAGCGGCTTCGCATCGTTAAGACAGCTGCTGATGGATGTTATCAGTGACGACACTGAGGGTGTCGCCATCTATCGCTTTCAAATGCTGGCTTGGACCGTCGCCCTTGGTTTTGTTTTTATCTTTAAGGTAGCGGTAGATCGATCGATTCCTACTTTCGATGTAGCTACTCTTGGCCTTCTCGGAATCAGTTCGGGCACCTATCTCGGATTCAAGATGCAAAACGATCCCGCTAAAACAGCTAAGAACTGAAAGGCGAAGGGACAGCCGCAAAGGAAGGCTGGTGCGTTAGGGACGAGCTCCTGCTCGTCCGATGATTCGTGGAGCGTTGCCTCGCTTGCGAGGCCGACCGGGGTCGCCACACCGGGGCTGTGCGTTTTTGCGCCGACAACTGAAATGCGCACCAACCCTAGTGCGGGTCGCCCATAGCTCAGACGCCTGTTCAGCATTCCCGAACTGTCGGCCTCGCGAGCGAGGCAGCGCTCCACGGATGCCGACCCCACGTCTCACGTCTCACGTTTCACCTTTCACTTTTGACGCACTCTACCCCAGCCAGCCGAGAAACCCCACTAACCCTGCGATGGCCACCACGATCAAGGGATTGACTTTGGTAAAGATAAATACGCCAGCGCAAATGGCGGTCAGGAGATACGATCTCCAATCATGCTCGGTCGAGCGCCCCAGGACATAAGCAGTCGCCAACACCAGACCAACGGTCAGCGGAGCGAATCCTTTCTCAATGGCGACCCGGATAGGAGACCGGGCAGCATGTTCCCAGAACCGACTGACCAAGTAAACCAAGGCGCCCGCTGGGATAATGACGGCAGCGGTGGCAAGAAACGCACCAACAACACCGGCAGCTTTATACCCGACCAGGGTAACAATTAAAATGCTCGGCCCGGGGGCAGCCTGAGAAATCGCAAAAACATCGGCAAACTGGGTATCCGTTAGCCAATGATAATCGTTAACCGAGCGTTGATGCATCTCGGGAAGCACGGAGTTCCCTCCCCCGATTGACAGCAGGGAAAGCGAGCCAAAGAGAATGAGAATTTGTAACCAGATCTTCATTTGGTCGCAGGGCGCGGCCACGCCCAAATGAGGCTGAGCGGTCCCACGATCGCGAGCACCAACAGCAACGGCCATCGTAACACGCCGTTCATAACAAAGGTCGCGAGAAAAAGAAGCATCGGTATCGGACCATGCAGACATTTCTTTCCAGTCTTAACCGCCATGGCCAGCGTCAACGCCACTGCGGCCGCAGCCGCGCCATGGAGTATCTTTTGCAACGAAGGCAGATGATGAAACTGGAAGTAGAGAACCGCTAACCCGAGCACGATCAGCACTGGAATGAGCGTCAGGCCAAAAACTGCGGCAACCGCTCCCGGAATCCCTTGAAACTTTGCCCCAATAAATACGGCTAAGTTAACCTGGTTAGCGCCCGGAAGGATCCGGCACATGGCCGAAGCGGTCAGAAATTCTTCCTCACCCATCCATTGTTTTTCAACCACGATGACCTCGCGCGACCAGGCCGAAAGACCGCCGCCGAACGAAGCCAATGCAATCAGGTTAAATGTCCAGACCAGGTTCCATAACGAGGGCGTTATCCCTCGGCTTTGCACGAAACTGGCCTGTTCATTCATGCATGAGATCAGGGTCGTGCGGAAAATCCGTCTCGTGATGAGAGGCGGGATCGAGCGGATCCGGCGCATCGTAATGATGCGACTCGTCCCAATCGTGCGCGAATACGCGTTCCAGACGCGCCACGATTTTTGGATCTTCGATGAAGGTCCCTAGTTCGCGCCGTAAATCGAACGCGCTTCGATCGATGTTCATTGAGCCCACCAGTGCAGCCTTACAATCAGCGATCAACAGTTTACCATGGAGCCGAAGATTTTTTTGCTTATGCACTTTGATACCGAAACGATGAAGCACTCGCAGTGAGGAGAACGTGTCCAAGATATCCCAATCACTGATCCCGTGCCGCCCGCCGGACAGCACCCGAACATGCACACCCCGCTCCGCTGCGGCAACCAACCGATCCAGGATGGTGGTGTCTACGAACTTCGGGTGCTGAAGATCGAGCGTCTTTTCTGCGCGATCGATGAATCCGGACATCAACACACGCGAATTATGGTTACTCCAGACTAACCCGCTACCATCCGAAGGCGCCCAATCGGATTGTGTCCAGTCGGCTTCAAATCCTTCGGTGATCTCTTTAATTTGATCGGGATCAAAGACCAGAACGCCATAGTCCCTGGTTAACGTAAAATACTTTTCAACCAGGTTAAACGTGGCAATTAACGCGGCCCTGCCGTCCACAACGATCGACTTTTCGTGAGTGACATAAAACTTCGGGTTAGCCCAACGGATATCGACTCCTGCCGTCTTAAAAGTCTCAAAGGTACTATCATTCGCGCGATCGCCACCAGACCGTTTCGCATTGAGCATTACTCGAGTAGCGACTCCCTGGTTTTTGCGATCAATCACCGCATCAATTAAGGAGGGTTCAGTGAATGTGAACTGTTTAATCAAGAGAGTGTGCTGGGCGGTACCGATCAATTGACGAACGGGAGTTACACCGTCATCCGGTTGTACGATCAGGTGCGGGATGTCGAGAGACATTAAGGAAAGCAGAATAAAGCGACTAATTCGTACTCAGCTCGGGCCTCCAGCACAAGCAGATAAGTTCCAGATCCGCGCTCCACCGTTCACTCGTCACCTTTCACCCATTCGACTCGCTTTAAGCTTGCCTGTTTCGAGCTTGCCGAGAAGCTCAAGCCTTTCACCCTCTGTCCCTTCGCGGCTATTCGGGTGGATGCCCGGTCTTTCGACGACGCCGCAGATTTAAAAGCTCGACCCCGACGGAAAAGGCCATCGCGAAATAGATATAGCCTTCGGGAATGTGTTGATGCAGTCTGTCCCGGAGGGAACTTACTGATAGTAGCCTAGCAATTTATTGCCGGGGACCCTACGAAGAAAGGAACCCGTCTCATAGAGACGGTGTCTGATCAGATCGACTTTGCCACCGTCGATGGACGCGGATAGGAGAATCGTGGAGCGCTGCCTCGCTTGCGCGGCCGACGGAACCGCGTAGCGGTGAAATATTTGTAGCCCAGGGCGAGTCCGCGAGCCCTGGGTGTGCCAATTAAAAACGCGATTAGCGCTGAAGGCGCGGGAGAAATTGGCGACGCGTACGTAACGGGTGACGCCGACGATTCGCGCTCGTTTCGTTACGCAATCGTTCTTCTTACGCGCCTTCAGTGCTAAACGCTCTTTTTATGATTTACCTAGGGCTCGCGGACTCACCCTAGCAGCTACAACTATCTCACCCCCGAAATCCTCCGGGGTAAACGCTTCGCGGCTCCGTCGGCCTCGCAACCGAGGCAGCGCTCCACGATCAATCGCTCTCCCTTGCGACCGCGGTAAGTTGAACGCTAAGATCATTTGTCGCACCGCCCACGGCGGGCGCTTCCACTGTATAGACACCGGGATCGAGATTAACGGTCATCTTTTGACTGTCCCCTGGCAGCAATGGGTCAGTAAAATAGCGTTCCAGGCCCGGGCCTGAGATCTTAAATGCCCGTTTCTCAGTACCAACGTTAGTCACCTTAAAAGTGATCTCCCCGGCATCAACGTTGGTGGGCATATCCATATGAGTCTTTCCCAGCGACACATCGACTTCGGGTTCCTGCCCTCTATCGTGCACCGCGTCTCTGATCCCCTGGCCGATTCCCCGTATTACGTCTTCCGCTTTCTGCCCGGGACCGTCGGCACGGCCGATCGTGGGCACCAGAATCAGAGCGCCCACGGCAAAAAACAACAAAATCTTCTTCATTTTAAATCGTTCGAAATTGCAGCTGAGAACGGATCTGGACCGCGAATGGACGCCGAAGATTTGCCGGTCGAGAAATTGACAGATGCTAACCGGGTTCATCTGGGACTTGGCGTTCTTCCTCTCGCTCAATATTTCGGCGTTCTGGCAGCCAAGAAATATAGCGGCTTCTTATCCATCGAGATATTCCGGCCCGAGTATTGGCAACAGCCAGTGATCCAAGTGGTTAACGACGCGAAAACCTCGTGCGAAAAATTGTTAGCCACAATCGCACAATGAAAATCGCTTTTTATACTTCTACCTTGGGAGATCAACCGGCGCAGGAGGTGATTCGCTGGGCAAAAACAGCCGGGTTCGACGGCATTGAACTCGATGTTAACCGGCATCTCTCTGGCCAGAGGTAAACTAGATTGGAAACGGTTCCTCACCTGCGCTCAGACCAAGCTTGGCTTCGACGGTTATGTCAGCGTTGAGCATGAAGACCGGGAATACGCCTGGCCAAATGGCGACATAGAAACACGTAAAAAAGGATTGGCATACGGGCTAAGTCAGCTCCGCCAAGCTTTAGTCAGGTGAGGAAAAAATCTCAGGCAAAGACGCAAGCGAAACGCAGATGAACGCAGATTTACGCAGATGCGGTAGCCGTGGAGCGCTGCCTTCCCGTTGCCACCAGACGATGCCGAGGTAGCCGCGTCGCGTTTACCCCGAAAGCCTCCGGGGTAAACACTACGCGGCGCTACTAGGCCTTGCCTGAGATCTTGCGTCGTCTACTAACGAAACAGGATGACTTCGACGACGCCGAGATTGGCGTACACCCCGTACACCCCGCTCGTTGCTATCTCTTGCTCCCCGGTTTCGCGATGCTGGCGAAATTCGTCCTCTAAGCCGTGGTCCTCGAGATCCGCCGAAGTGAGCGTTACTTCGCCGGCGTTTAAACCGCCCGCAATCTCGGAGCGGATGAGCTCCATTGGCTGATCGTCCCGGACGCAAGCAATTCCGGTTTGAACCGGATTATCGCCGGAGAAGCTGGTTTTATAGGTAAACTCGTAATACTTCATAAGGCGCTCATTTCCTAGTTCGAGCTCCGTCTACTCAGCGGTCGCCAAAGCAGCGTAGAAAGGAGCATGGCGCAGGGGACACTAAGGAAGCAAAGGGGGAGACAGATCAACCGCGGCCTCGGAAATTCTCGGGGGTGAACGAACGCAGAAACTGTCAAGCCGTAGGCCTTGCGGAGGCGGATTTACGCAAATATTTCGCCGCTACGCGGCTCTACTAAAATGGTCCCCACACATTCCACCCTGAAGCGATCTCGGCGTTAAACTTCGCATCCTGCAAATCCTCCTCGGTCACATTCTTAGCCAGGCGCATATCCCGGTACCGATCATACGAGAATAGACCGCCGACATAGATCAGCTTCTGAGCAGGGTCGGCGTACACATAACGGTCTTTCCCGTTGCGCTGGATCCGCATCATTTTATAGGGCGGCAAATGCGCCAGATGTTTGAGCTGCTGTGGCGTTGTGGCAATGACCACATTGAACCCCGCCGCCGATAGCAGGTTTTCGGTTGACTGATGATTATGGCCGGCGCAGCCCTGTAGGAGGGTCGTAACCAACAGAATGATCGTTAAAGGTAGTACGCCAAGAATCCGTTTCATCAGAGGGGCTTTATCTCATGGAAAGCCGCAAAGACGCAAAGGCTAAGACGTGAAAGGTAGAAGAGTTGCGAAGCCCTGGTTTGTTTTTTCTTTGCGTTCCCTGCGTCCTGTCGCGGCTATTCCGTATCCCTCTTCTTTTTGTGCTTTTTGTGCCCTTGGCCGACGTAATCCGGCGGCCGCCGGAGGGGAGATGGGGCGAAGTCTGCTTTTTGCGGGTATTCCAGCTTCCCACCTTTCACTTCTCACCGGTCACCCGTCACCGCTTCTCCCTTTCGTGTAAGATACCATTAATGGGAATCCCCGGTCCTTCGCTGACCTTTATGCTATTTAGACGGTGAACCAGATCTTCCACGAGCGTTCTGAGTAATCTTAGCTCTATATTAGAGGCATCCTTTTCTACCCAGTGTTGGAACCTGCTTGAGTTGAAGATGGCCTCAGCGAGTTTGATAGAAATACGACTTCCATACAGTAGTTTTCTGAAATCAAAATAGCTACGCTTAGCTTCATTGATCGGCGGGCGCCATAATTCTAATAAGAGGACCGCACGAAGCACATCGCTACCGGTCGGTGTTTTACCGACTGGCGCGAGGCCGCACGCCAGTTCCCAAGCGTAAACTCGTAAAAATCCTTGTTCTAATCGCAATAGAGGACGGCACTGGCTTTCCTTAAAGGGAAGGTGTGCACAATCCGCTTCGAGTAACTCCGAAACAATCGCGGCACAATGAATCCGGCTTTCGGCCTGCCTCACTGAGATACTCAATTTCTCCCGGCAAAAATCGGCCCAGGTGGGATACTCGGTCCGATATAGCTCACGATCGCGAATCTCTCGCATGCTCTCACCAACCTCTATGAGGTGGAAGAGAGCCAGGTTTTGGCAGCGAACTAGATACCATTCGTAAGAGTCTTTTTCCGGCTCGTCCGGCCGCTTTTTCAGCACACCATGCCGTTTCTGTACCGAACCTTGGGAGCCTTGGGGGGATCGCCCGACAAAATTGGTCATTAATGGTTACCTACTGGCACCCGGGCAGCTCAGCAACCACTCTTTTGGGGTTCTGGCCCGCAAAAATTCCTCATTTTAAGGAACTTATTGAATCTACGGCACTTTTATAGCCAGGAGCCGCGAAGCGGAGACATTATCTTAGCCTAGGGTGGAGCCCTAGATGGGTGTTCAAAAATGGCGATCAGCGCTGAAGGTGCGTTAGAAACGGTCTCGAATCCTGAATGACCGCATCCCCGAGATTGGGCCGTCGCTCCCGAGAGCGATAGTGTCGCGTTTACAGCGCTAAATGCGTTTTTTGAATACAATACCCAGGGCTCACGGACTCGCCCTGGGCTACAAATATCACGCCGCTACGCGGCTCTCTCGGCCTCGCGCAAAGGGAAAACGGAGAACGGATTAATTCACAGCAAGGTCATCCGGCCGCGGCCGGACCACAAAGACAAAATTTCCATCGCCGCCGTGGGAGTACAAATATTTCGCCCCCGAAAGCCTCCGAGGTAAACGCAACGCGACTCTATTAGGCTTCGCACCAATACTCCACCACTCCATTACTCCAATACTCCGCCCCCTTACATCTCACTTCTCACCTCTCTCGATCTTGATTACAATAGGCTATGGTCGTGCCGGTTAATAAGAATTCTGACTTCATTTTTCATCAAGAAACCCCGCCGAATGGCGGGCCTCCGCTTGCGCGGCTAATTGAGAAGTTTGCCACGCCGGTCCAAAACTTCTTTCTTCGCACCCACGGCGATATTCCCGAAGTCAATCGTTCAACTTTCCGGTTAACAATCGCTGGATTGGTTAAACGTCCCTGCGAGTTTACGCTGGCAGAACTGGGTGAACGTTTTCCGGCCAAAGCGATCGTGGCCACACTGCAGTGTGCGGGCAACCGGCGTTCCAGCGCCTCTGCTATCAAGCCGGTTCCGAATGAAGTCCGTTGGGGGAATGAAGCGATCAGTAATGCTGGATGGAAAGGCTGCTCGTTAACGGATGTTCTCCAGTTTGCCGGGGTCGACGATCAAGCGAAACATGTTGAATTTGTCGGCGCGGATCGTTGTTCTAAGGAAGGGACCGAGGTGTATTTCGGTGGATCGATCCCACTCGACCGGGCGCTCCAACGCGATGTGCTCTTGGCCTGGGAAATGAATGACCGGCCCCTGGCCACCGAACACGGAGCTCCTTTGCGCGCGATCGTCCCCGGTTACATCGGGGCGCGCAGTGTGAAATGGTTGAAAGAAATTAATCTACTGATCGAGCCTTCCAAGAACCTGTACCACGCTCATGCCTATCGATTGTTCCCATCCGATACATCTTCAGCTAGCGCCGATTGGGAGCATGCTCTGGAACTTGGGGAACTTTCGGTTAATTCTTGCATCTGCGCGATCGAAGAGGTTCCTAATGGCGTTTTAGTTAAAGGGTACGCCACCGCCGGCGGGAATCGGCACGTAGTCCGAGTCGATATCGGATTCGGTGAACCCCTTAAATGGCGGGAAGCGTCTTTTCAAGATCCACCTGGACCCGGTATTTGGCGAAGATGGGAAGTTCTTATCCCGAAGCTGCTCGTTGGTGAGATCATCTGTGCCCGAGCCTGGGATTCCGCGGCGAACACCCAGCCTGAAGACCCGGAAAGTGTTTGGAATTTTAAAGGGTACATGAATAACGCCTGGCACCGCGTCCGATTCGGTATGCCCTGGGAAGATGTTAAAGTGGCTAAGCCCGAGATCGATTACTACCTGTGACCGCGAATGAACGCGAACAGGGACCGCGAATAAACGCGAAGAGAATATCAACCGCAAGATAGACGCAGATACGCCACTTTTCACGTCTCACCTTTTCGCCGCTATGCGGCTCGACTAGGCTGCGCCTTTTTCACCTCTCACTTATCACCGCTTTCCCCCTCTGCGTCCTTGGCGTCCTTTGCATCCTTCGCGTCAGACTTGTCCGCCTTCTTTGCTTTTCCCTCGTAATTTTCCATCAGCTTTTCCGATGCGCGATGGGCGGCGGCGCGGAGAAGCATTTCTTGCTCATCGGGATCAGTGCGGAGCTGCTCCGGTAAAATCGCGGGGAGATTCTTGTCGTCACTTTTGACGACCGCTTCGTGCGACCACAGAACCTTGTTGTCTGGCGTAACCAGTTCGGCGTAAAGCGTCATTAGCGGACGGACTTCGCGAGAGATTAGTTCGGCCATACCGAAGCCGTATTTACGCACAGCTAGACGAAACCGGTTATCGGTCGTGCTGTCGTCTTCAGGCGTAAATCCTTTTCCGCGGATTGCATCGGAGAATTCTTCGCGAACAAAGACCGCGAGAGGCGTCAAATTTCGGCGTTGGGTGGTTGCGTCGTGGACATACCGTTTCACCTCGCCCCGGGTTACTGCTGACGCGGCGAGCCCCATCGAAGCAGCCAGCTCTAAGGATTGGGACAACCCGATGAACGTCATTTTCTCCGGGTACGGAATGGACGATTCGACCTGAACCGGTCCAGGAGAAAGAGCACTGGCGGAAACGGATCCCGAGGTGGCGGCCCAGAAAACAAAACACAACGCTAGTCGAATGGTACAACTCATGAACGGGTCTCACACAAAGACACAAAGGCACAAAGTCAAGCAGCGCTTCGCCGGGGATTGGGAAAGGCCTGCCCTGAGCAAGCATCTAGCGCGTCGAATGGGTGAGAGGCCTCGATTGGAGGCTGCAATCCGCGCCAACGAGTGCAATCTTCTGCGATGGATTTGCGCATTGCGTTCAGTACCTTAGCGTTCACGGACAGGAACCTGGAGGAAGCTATTTCGCTTGGTAGCTCTTTAGGCTATAACGGTGTCGAGCTGAGGGTGATCGACGGGAAACTGTTTGATTCTTCCTTATCAACCGCCGACCGCGCCCGAGTAAAGCAGAGCACTAATGCTGCTCGTTTGCCGATTGTGGCTGTCGGTAGCTCGGTCGTTCTCACCTCCGAAGAACCCGGTGCTGAGCTTCATCGGATGCTTGAGCTCACCAATGAATGGGAATCGCCATTTATGCGGGTCTACGGCGGCCAATTATCCGAAGACCCTGATAAACGCCGGAAACAGATGGAATCAGCGGCTAAGGTGGTGCAGGAAGCAATCCCGGTCGCTGAACGGCTAGGTGTCGTTATGCTGATCGAGACTCACGACGGCTTTTCTGCTTCTTCAGTAGCAGCGGAACTGCTGGCCAAAGTGCAATCAAAATCGTTCGGCGCCATCTGGGATAGCCTTCACCCGCATCGAATGGGAGAAACCCCAGCTCAAGTCTTCAAGAATATCGGTGATCGGACCTACCATGTGCATATTAAAGATGGCCGGCGTTCAGCTGCACACAAAGGCGGTTGGCAACTAGTCCCGCTGGGTGAAGGAGAAGTACCCGTTGAAGAGGTGCTCAACCAGTTGGTCGCCGGCGGTTACAAAGGATATCTCACGGTCGAATGGGAAAAATATTGGCACCCCGAGATCGAAGCTGCGGAGGTTGCGCTCCCACATGAACTGAAGGTCCTGCAGGGGTACGTGGCAAAGACGTAGCCGATAGCAAACGGGCGTTAAGAACACCGGGTCGGGCGTTGCATTCGGCTCGACCGGCCCAAGCGCAAGTCGACGCCTCAAGTTGTATACGGATATTGCGTTCGGAAAGACGCGACGCCCTGAGGTCCATGGTGTGTTCGCGGTTTCGGTGCATGCGCGTCCAAATACGTCGCCAGTTCAGGAATGGAATGGATTTTTCCCTTTCACACGAAAACTGCTAACCAGGCCCCGTCCCGCGGGCGTCGCGTCTTTCCAAACCCTATACCTGCCACCATCAAAGGCGTCGACACGCGGGCGAGCAAACAATGCGGAAGGCAACGCCCCGATTACGCGCGTCGCCGCCAATCACCAATCACTTCTCACGCCCTCGCTTCCTCCCCTTGCGCTACGCCCAGAACCGTTGAACATGTCATGCGATACCCCCTGCTAATGAATAGGACGATGCCCGCTGTTGTTAACTACGCGCCGGAACCTCACAGTGTGGAGCTGCGCGAAGTTCCGGTTCCGGAAGTCGGTGAAAACGAAGTATTACTGGCGGTTCAAGCGGTCGGGGTATGCGGCACCGATATCCATGTGGCTTATGAGAAGCATACGGGCGGCAGCATCAATTATCCGGTGATTTTGGGGCACGAGTTTGGCGGAGTCATCGTTCAAGCCGGCAAAAACGTTCGCGGTTTCAAGGAAGGAGATCGCGTGGTCAGTGAAACCGCGGCGGTTATCGACGAAACCTCTCCTTTTGTACACTCGGGCTTGTATAACCTGGACCCTGGACGGCGCGGGTTCGGGTTTGGTGTGGACGGCGCAATGACGCACTACACAAAAGTACCAGAACGTATCCTGCATCATATTCCCGACGGGTTAGCGTTTGAACTCGCTGCTCTGACCGAGCCTTGTTGTGTTGCTTACAACGCGACATGCGGTAATGCTCGCATTTTCCCGGGAGACGCAGTCGCCGTCATTGGACCGGGACCGATCGGACTCCTCTGCGCCTCGATGGCCAAACTCGCCGGCGCCAGCGAGATTGTTGTCATTGGTACCCCCGCGGACAAACGTCGATTGCAAATTGCAGAGGAGCTTGGTGCATCCGCGACCCTCGGTGCTAACGGTGAAGACGTTGTCGCGTGGACTCAATCGCTGAGAGATGGATACGGATTCGATGTCATAATCGATGCCGCCGGCGTCTCCGTCACACTAAGGCTCGCTATGGATATTGTCCGTCCTGCCGGCCAGATCAGTAAAGTCGGTTGGGGGCATCAACCTTTTAATTTTTCACTGGATCCAATCGTGAAGAAGGCGGTGACTTTGCAGGGCAGTTTTTCGCATAACTGGCCGATCTGGGAACGAATCATCCGGTTGCTGTCCTCAGGACAGCTGGATCTAGGGCCGGACTTTACCCGTATTTACGCGCTGGGAGATTGGCACGGCGCATTTGAATCCATGCATTCCGGCGAAATCGTGAAAGCGGTGCTCAAGCCCCAGCAAACCCCGGAGTGATGGAGCGTTGGAGTAACGGAGTATTGGTGGGGAACCGGAATAGCCACGCAAAAAACCGCGAATGAACGCGAAGAAAAATCTCACGCAAAGTCGCAAAGCCGCAAAGGGAAGACAGACAAACTGAAATGCACTCAGAATTACGCAGATGGGTTTGGCACCCGTGGAGCGTTGCCTCGCTTGCGAGGCCGAAAGGGGTCGCCACGCCTCAAACAAACCTGACGCTGTGTCGACGCGTTGGCAACGCCACTACCGCAACACTCCATTACTCCGATACTCCATTACTCCGATACTCCAGTACTCCAACACTCCGCTACTCCATCGCTCCAACACTCCATTGGTCCGTCACTCCAGGTCCCTCGCTATGGAAGTTCGCGTTGATAACAAAGTCCTAGTTGTAACCGGGGCAGCGCAGGGTTTGGGGCGAGCGATTGCACTTGAAGCTGCGCGTTCTGGCGCCGAGGCGATCATTCTCACGGATCATCCCAGTAAGCGCGGCGACGACGTTTTGGCTGAGCTATACAAACTGGGAACGAGTGCAACCTTTGTCCCGGCTGATCTCATGGATCGGGATACGCCGGCCAAACTTGTGGCTGCCGCCGTTGAAAAGTTTGGCAGATTAGACGGCTTGGTGAACGCCGCCGGGCTGAGCGATCGTGGATCTGTTGCTTCGGTTGATCCGGCACTGTTCGACCGTCTGTTCATCGTGAACACGCGAGCGCCAATGTTTCTGATGCAGGCTTTGATACGGCATCTGCAAGAACGTAAAGCGCCCGGAGTGATTGTGAATGTCTTGTCGTTCCAAGCCCATGGAGCCGCGGTTAATCTGGCGATTTACGGCGCCACTAAGGCTGCGCTTTCTCTTCTCACCAAGAATGCCGCTTTTGCACACAGAAAGGATCGCATCCGTATCTTCGGTATCAACCTTGGGTGGGCTGACACGGATGGAGAACGAGAGATGCAGGCCGTGAAACTAGGAAGAGGCGAGTCCTGGCTATCCGAGGCCGAGGCACGGATGTCCTGGGGCCGGCTTATCAAGCCGGAAGACGTCGCTTCCCTGACGTTGTTTCTGCTAAGCGATATTTCTATCCCCATGAGCGGGGCATTGATCGACCAAGTACAAGATGCCGTCCTAGGCGTGAGAGACTAACGCGCGGAGCGCTACGCGAATCGCGCATAGGAATCTGTGGAGCGCTGCCTCGCTTGCGAGGCCGGCAGCGGCCGGCCACCGTGCCGTTACATTTCGGCAGCAGCTGGACGAGGCCCAGGTGTGCGGAAAAAACGCGTTCAGCGCTGAAGGCGCGACCGTGAACAGGATTCCATTGCGATCGTTTTGTAGGCGCACCGTCCACAACCTTTTCTTACGCCCCTTCAGGGCTGAATCTTCTTATATGACGTACCCAGGGCTCGAGGACTCGCCCTGGGCTACAAATATTTCACCGCTACGCGGTTAGGTCGGCCTCGCAAGCGAGGCAGCGCTCAACGGGTGGCGGCCCCTTCCATTCACCAATCACCAATCACCAATCACGTCTCACTTCTCACGTTCCCCTCGTCTGTGTGATACACTGCGCGCATGAGGACATTGCCTGTGCGCTTGCTCGATCTGGCAACGGCTTTAGAGGATCATGACCGGGAATCGACTACTTACTATTTCGATTCACAGTCCGGTGAGATTGTCTTCTTAACGGAGGATGGAAGAGGGTCCGATAAACGTTGGGATATTATTTCGAACAGTAGGGATCGGTTTATTGATATTGAACCCATGGATTCGCCGCAAAGACATCGAATCAGGGAAGACTTTGTGGCGACGTTACCGCCCACCCCTTTCCAAGAGAAATTGAGATGGTCGTTAGAAAACGCTAAACCGTTCCGGAGATTCCAGGATACAGTAGCTGAAGACCAGGCGCTTCGGAAACGTTGGTTCGAATTTCATCACGAAGCGATGCAAAAGGTCGCCTCGGAATGGTTAGCAGATCATCACATCGAGCCCATTCCGCCGGGATCACCGGCAGCACCATCTTTGTTAGATCAAGAGGCTGAGGCGCTTGCCGCCAACCAAGAGGAAGGAGACCACGAAGACGAGATGGACGCTGATAACGATGACGAATTCGAAGAGTTCGACGAAGATGACGAGGGTGAACCCGTTGATTTCCTGTCGGAAGAAGAGGAAGCGCTGTTAACTGAATTTGTTGAATTGTTGCCCGGCGCAAACTTCAATCTGGCAAAATTACACGGGCTCTGTTCGGCTTTTGCTGCCGGACCGATAACGATGACTTCTACAGATCTCCTGGGCGTGCTTACCGGGTTTGCCAAGGGTGGGAAAACTAACGACCTGGCTAGTTCCGCGCTTATCCTCGACTTATTAAGCCGGTTTTACGGCGGTATCGTTGAGGCGCTAGAATTCGAGTCTTTTGAGCCGCAGCTTGAGCAGACGGGTGTCATGGTGACCGAGCCGAGCGCCGCCATCATCTCCTGGTGCAATGGATTCATGCTAGGGGTCGACCATTATAAGGTAGCTTGGGAATCATGGTTCAAAGACGCCCGGCGCACGAATGCGATCTCGCTTATCCTGGGACTGTCAGACCCCGAGATTCTGCGCCAGACAGAATATGCACTCGAAGAGGAGACCGCCTGGGCAATGATCGCGAGGATAAGTGAACTGGTACCCGTGATCCACGCGTACTGGGCCTTCGAATCTGCGCTTGATGGCTATCTAGCCGATCCGGAGTAAGAAGGTGATTGGTGATTAGTGATTGGTGATTGGTGTAAACAGCGCAGCCAATCACCAATCACCAATCACCTTTCACCAATCACCTTTCACTTTTCACCTCTCACCTCTCACCTCTCACTCCACCTCTGGAAAGGCGCGCACATATTGTACGGGTGGCTCCAGCGGGGCTTTAAGCACTTGGGCGGCGTGGAGAGGCCAGTAAGGATCGCGGAGCATTTGGCGAGCTAACAGTACCATATCGGCTTGGCCGGATCCGATGATCCGGTTTGCTTGATCCGGATCGGTGATGAGGCCAACGGCTCCGGTGAGTATTCCGGCTTCTCTTCGGATCCGTTCCGCGAAAGGCGCTTGATAAGCAGGGCCAAGAGCGATCTTCGCATCGGGAACTAAGCCGGCGGAAGAACAATCGATCAAGTCTGCCCCAATACCACGGAGGTGTTCAGCGAGTTTCACTGAATCGTCAACTGTCCAACCGTTTTCTTTCCAGTCCGTGGACGAGATCCGGACAAATAATGGATTTTTGTCCGGCAAAATCCCCCGCACGGTCTTGGCCACTTCAAGGATGAGCCGGATCCGCTTCTCGAAAGAACCACCGTACTCGTCCGTACGCCGGTTAGATAAGGGTGAATAGAATTCATGCAGCAGATAACCATGGGCGGCATGGATCTCGATCACCTCGAAGCCGGCAGCTAACGCTCGGCCTGCAGCTGCGCCGAACTTCTCCACGACTTCACGGATTTCAGCGACGCTTAGTTCTTTAGGAACGGGGTCAGTATTACGGAAAGGTACCGCGCTAGGTGCAACCGTCTGCCATCCGCCGTCGGCAGCCGGGATGGCAGCACCACCTTCCCACGGAACCCGGCAACTCGCTTTTCTACCCGCATGAGCAAGCTGCATCCCAGGTATCGCACCCTGCTGCTTAATAAATGCGGTGATCTGCGCCAGTTTATCGATCTGTTCGTCCTTCCAGATGCCGAGATCGGCGGGCGAGATCCGGCCTCGCGCTTCCACCGCGGCGGCCTCAGTGAGAACCAAGGCCGCACCACCAACGGCGCGGCTTCCCAAGTGAACCAGATGCCAGTCATTTGTAAAGCCGTCCTGGCACGAGTACTCGCACATTGGAGAAACCGCGATCCGGTTCCGAAAATTCACCCCACGAATAGTTAAGGGTGTGAATAGCCCCGCCTCCGTCGACCCTTTTGCAGTATTCGAATGCTCCATAGTACGAAAATCTCACGCAAAGACGCGAAGACGCAAAGGGAACCGCGAATGAACGCGAAGACGCTAAACGACATACGCATTTCGCTTATTTACAGTTTTGGCAGCGCTCTGTTACAACTCATCGCTCCGCAACAAAAATTAAAAACATTCCTCGATCAAAAGACCGAGACAGCGATGAGTATTTTCGAAGATTGGTTTAGGCTAATCGACCCTGCCTTACCTGGCCCGGGGATGAAAGTGGATTCCACGATTTACTTAAGCCTTTGGTCAGGGCAACGCGGGGAAAAGGAGCACGTTAAATGCATTGGTATTCGTGGCGAGCTGGCGCCGGACCATGTGCCTATCCTGGGAATTTATGACGACGTGCTGATCCTGATGATCGGCGACGTTTGTACGGAATGGAAAGGCTCTACTAATCCAGGCAAACTTTATATTGATCATCCTACCAATCCAAAGGGTTGCGCCCAGCTGATTGAAGGCGTCCACATGTTCAAACCAGGCATCCACGGAGGCCAGTTTCCCGCGTTTGTACAAGCCGAAGACTTTCCTGTTAACCGGCTAAACGAGAAAGGGCAGACTATCTCACACGAAGTCGGCCAATTCGGGATTCATCTCCATAGCGGCGGCCCGGGAGAAGACGTGAACCAATACAGCGCGGGTTGCCAGATTGTCTGGTCACCCGAAGGCTACTTCGGAGCCACCTGGCATCGATTCTTTGATCCTGCCTCCAAGGCGATGCAGGACAATAACCAGTCAATCCTCCCTTACATGTTGGTCGATGCGACGAATTTGCTTCCGAGTCAGGCGTTACGGATGGAACAATAGCCGCAAAAAGGCTCAAAAAAGCGCAAAAAAAGACGAACCGCAGATAGACGCAGATTTACGCAGACAACAGATCCGTGGAGCGCTGACTCGCTTGCGAGGCCGACTTAACCGCGGAGCGCTTCCAATTGCGTAGCCTAGTAGAACCGCGTAGCGGCGACATATTTGTAGCCTAGGTATAGCCCTAGGGATGCATTTTAAAAACGCCCGGAGCGCTGTAAGCGCGTTAGAAATTTGCGCTCATTTCATTGCGCGTTTGCCCTTATTACGCGCTTCCAGCGCTCAACGCTTTTTGGATTCGATCCCCAGGGCTCGCAGACTCGCCCTGGGCTATAAAGATTTCACCGCTACGCGGTTAGGTCGGCCTCGCAAGCGAGGCAACGCTCCAACACTCCAATACTCCAGCGCTCCACCACTCCATTACTTCGCCCTCACCTGTGTTGTTCGGACCTGATTTGCGGCAGTCCGGACACGACCGGAACACTCTCAGGGCTTTTGCACTAACAGTGTCGATCTATGACCACGACCTCCGAGCCAACCGGCAAAGATTTCGAGCAGATGATGGGGTTTCTCATGGGCTTCTTTCAAACCCAGATCGCGAGTGCTATCGCTAGCTATTCTATCGCGGATCATCTGGCAAAAGGACCCGCTACCGCGGATGAGATTGCGGCCTGGGAAGGGATCGATCCACAACCTACTTTCCGCCTACTGCGTGCTTGTGCTTCGCTCGGGCTGGTCACCTACGATGGAAACAGGTTTACGGCGACTCCCCTGCTTGGCACCCTGCGGAGCGATGTGCCCGGTTCATTGCGTAGCCTGGCCATCGCCTGGGCTGCACCGGGACATTGGCAACCTTGGGGCAGATTTACCAGTGCTTTAAAAACGGGTGAGCCTCAGACGTTTTCAACTCTTGGCGCCAGTGCATGGGACTATTACAAGCAG
Source organism: Verrucomicrobiota bacterium (assembly GCA_019237325.1). Taxonomy (GTDB): domain Bacteria; phylum Verrucomicrobiota; class Verrucomicrobiia; order Chthoniobacterales; family JAFAMB01; genus JAFAVN01. Next base: position 30,522 of record JAFAHI010000726.1, read on the forward strand.
CAACCGGCCGAAGGCGCCGCCTTCACTCGGGCCATGCAGGGGTTCACTTCTGGTCTCGTCAACGATGTGGTTCAGGTGCTCGACACGTCAAACGTAAAACTGGCCGCCGATATCGGCGGAGGCAGCGGCATCTTGCTTCATGGCCTATTGGCGGCGAACCCACATCTTAAGGGCATCGTGGTCGATTTACCCGAAGTGGTCGGCAGCGCCGAAATCGCGGCTCGTGAGCTCGGGTTGAGCAACCGGAGCACCACTCTCCCGTCGAGCTTCTTCGAATACGTCCCGCCGGCCGATCTTTATCTGCTCAAACACGTTCTCCACGATTGGAGTGACGACGAGTCGCTCTCAATTTTGAGCCGGTGCCGGGAATCAATCCGAGCCGGCGGCAAGATCGCTGTCGTCGAGATATTGCTTGGTGAAGTGGGTGGTGAACCCGCACTAGGACCACTGATGGATCTGAACATGATGACCTTGGTGACCGGCCGGGAACGGACTCAGGACGAATACCGGCGATTGATTGAGAAGGCCGGGTTCCACGTCGTCAGCGTTAAACCAATCCGCCCGCCCATGGTCGTGATCGAAGCGACTGCCTGACAAGGAGAAAACAGAAAGCGCGCAAAAAGACGGAAATATTCACAGCCAGGTAGCAAAGGCAGAATATGTAAATAGGAAGCTTCGACCTTTGTGGCCTTGTTGTGTAAATTTTTCCGGCTTTTGTGCTCTTTGTGTCTTCGTGCCCCTGTGTGAGATTTGGAACTCCTTTCTACCTATGAATTCTAGATTGAAGCTTTTGTTGATCTCTTTGAGTTTGGTTCCTTCGTTAGTTCCCTCGGTTGTAAACGCAAAGGAACCGCAGACAACTGAAGTCCAACAAGTTTTGCAAACGACTCAAGCCTGGGACGGCGCCACCTACCAAGGCTATCCTAAGGGGCAACCGCAGATCACCGTGCTCCGAATCAACATTCCACCACACACGGCATTACATTGGCATTATCACCCGGTGATCAGCGCCGGCTATGTGATTTCCGGGGAGTTAACGGTAGAGAAACAGGGAACGGACGAGCATATCACCATTCGAGCAGGTCAGGCTTTATGCGAAACCGTCGGCACAATTCATCGCGGATTCACTACCGATCAGCCAGTCGAGCTCATCGTCTTCTACGCCGGCGAGGCTGGGACTCCGATTACCGTTGATAAAGAGAAAACGACCGCGAGCGCACACGAATAGACGCGAATAAGGACGATTCGTGGAGCGTTGCCTCGCTTGCGAGGCCGACACGGGTCGCCACACCTGCGTCTTATCCGCAACATCGAGCGCGGATAAAAAATGGGGTCTTGTTAACACGGCCTTGGCCAACGGTAAACATTAAGGCACCACGGTGCCGACCGCTGTCGGCCTCGCGAGCGAGGCAGCGCTCCACGAGGCAACCCTATCCGCGTAAATCTGCGTTCATCTGCGGTTCCCTTTTACCGTCTTTGCATCTTTGCGTGAGATTTTTCTTCTGTCCCTGTGATCTTCTCCGTTACCAACTGGGCCAACCGGAATTCGTCGCCGGTTAAGGCCTGGGAGCAAGCGATACGCAGGCTGGCTAGTCCATGCAGGCTGGCCCAGAGCAGCTCGGCGAGCTCAACGGGTTTATTGCCTGATTTTTTTGAGCCGGTGTGGAGCTCGGTAAACGCGGTCACAATCAGCCTCAAGGCGGCTTCGCCGCCACCGGAATCGCGATGAGTGAAAACGGCTTTGGTGAGCTGCGGGTCCGCCATAAAGATAAGCCGATAGGTTTCGGGATCACTCTGGGAGTACTCGAGATAAGCCCGAGCATAACCGGATAGCCTGGCTGCCGGGTCTTTCGCGGTGACACTCTGAAGTCGCTCATAAAGCCGGCGCAGCCCGGCGAAACAGAGTTCCTGAGCGATTTGCTTCCGGTTTTGAAAATGCAAGTAAATCGCCGCGGGTGAATAATCAATAGCGTCCGCCACCCGTCGCATGGTGAGCGCGGCGAATCCTTGGGAAAGCAAGATTTCGCGAGACACGTCTAAGATTTTTTGGCGAAGCAGCTCTTTACGTCGGGTACGCGGATCGATGGTGGACACGTGACGATAAATTAGGGTTGACCGCGTCGAAATCCAGTGCAAACTAAACATTGTTTAGTAAACATTGTTCAGTATTTGAATATGGTTCATCTGCGGGATTTTTGCTTATGTCTACTCTGAATGATAAACCCTCGATTGCTTTGTTCGGCGGCTCCGGTACCCTCGGACAAGCCCTAGCTCCTCTGTTTGGCGCTCAACCTTTTCGGGTCGTCGGTCGCTCCTTAACCCAGCTCCGTTCCGCTTTCGACGCCTACCCAGCAGCAGATCTCGCCGTTTGGGATCCGGCAAAACCCGAGACGGCCGCTGCCGCCTTGGAGGGGATTCGCACCCTCGTCTATCTGGTTGGAGTCCCGTACACCGACTTCCGACTACATCCGGTGCTGTTTGAACAAGTGTTGACCGCAGCTGTCGAGCAGAGAGTCGAGCGTTGTGTGCTGGTAGGAACGGTTTATCCCTTTGGACTCGCTCAAACGCCTTTGGTCCGGGAAGATCATCCTCGGAACCCGCACACATTCAAAGGCCAGATGCGGAAACAGCAAGAAGATATCCTGCTGGCTGCCGATGCTGCGGGACGTATTCGCGGAACGATTCTTCGGTTACCCGATTTCTATGGACCGAACGTTGACCGGAGCTATCTCTCCAGCCTCTTTCAGGCGGCTGCTCAACAGAAAACCGCGCAACTGATCGGACCACTTAATACCCCGCATGAGTTTGTCTATATCCCCGATGCCGCGCGGATCTTATTCCGGCTGATCCAAGAAGATGGCGCCTACGGTCACACCTGGAATTTGGCCGGCTCCGGTAAAATAACGTTAGCTGAAGTGGTCAAGTTAGTCGAATCCATCACCGGCAAACCAGTGCGAAAATTTGTCGCCGGGAAACGCATGCTGCAATTGGTAGGATTGTTCGATCCCCTTCTAAGAGAGGTCGCCGAGATGCATTATCTGATCACTCAACCGCTCTTCTTGGATGATAGCGCCTTAACAAATCTACTGGGCCCGCTGAATAAGACGCCGTATGAGGAAGGTGTCCGCGCCTCGTTAGCTGCAGCGCAACAGAACGTGAAAAGTGACAAGTGACAGGTGATTGGTGGAAAACGCGCAGCGTTAAAGCCGCGTAGCGGCGACATATTTGCAGCTCAGGGCGATTCTTCGAGCCCTGGGTATGGCGTTTCAGAAACGCGTTAGCGCTAAAGGCGCGCGAGAGTCGGGAATCGGATGCAATTCGCAATCGTTTTGTATGGCGCGCCTTTACAATCCTCTCTTACGCCCCTTCAGGGCTAAAATCATTTCTATTAGCTACCCAGGGCTCGCAGACTCACCCTGGGCTATAAATATTTCACCGCTACGCGGTTAGGTCGGCCTCGCAAGCGAGGCAGCGCTCCAAGGGTTGCGCCCCTCACGTCTCACGTCTCACCTCTCACCTCTCACCTCTCACGTCTCACCTCTCACCTCTCACGTCTCACCTCTCACGTCTCACCTCTCACGTCTCACGCGAAGCACAGCCAGGGAGAGCCCAGCTTGCGCTCTCCCTGCAAGTGTTGTCTCTTAACTTCCTGGCCGGTTAGAACGCGAAGCGTGTGCCCCAGTTAATCTGGACCGCATTGTTATGCGAACCGTCGATCAGCTCGTAGCCGGCCTCGGTGAAGAGTCCAACCCGCGGGGTGAAACGGTACTCGAGTCCGCCACCGAAATTACCTAGAACCTTGCTGTCGGTTCGCAGGTTACCAGATCGATTTGTTCCGTCGAGCCCACCGAGTAGCCCACCTATTCCAGCGAATCCATACGGCGCCAGGTGAAAGTTGGGGATCACTAAGTCTAACGGATATCGCAGAACCGCATCGTAAGTGACAATGCCGGCGGTTTGATCTGCGCGGCTAATATTAAGCGCTGATCCTTGGAATCTGAAGCCAGCATATAGCAAGGGGAAATAGGCGACATCGAGACCGCCTCCCCAGCCGTGTTCACCGATCCCCAGATTCGAGACATCTCCTACCCCCTTGTCGTAGCTGGCGAATATGCCGATATCCAACTCGTTAGCCCGGAAGAACGAGGTTGGCGGCGGCGCAGCTGGCGGAACAACTTCTTTGGAGCTGGTTTCAGTTGGTCCGGCCAACGAGATCGCGGTTTGTCCAAATAACGCAATCACAGCCGAGACAATGAGGGTTTTACTTTTAACAGTCCTTATCATTTGTACTTATCCTTAGTTAAAGCAAGGCTCAGAGCCGCGGGGGGGCGGTCTGAGCCTCGATTGGAACCGTTGCCGAGCAACGGCCAAAGCGCAAGGATCTTTTATTCATGCGGCTCGGAAAGGCATAAGCACGGTTCTTATCGACGGCGAACGAACAGAGCGAAAACTCACACAAAGGCACAAAGACACAGAAAAAATCTCACGCAAAGACGCAAAGCCGCAAAGGTAAAACGAAGTACGGAATAGCCTCAAAAAACGCAAGGAACGCGAAGACTAGACGGCTATTGAATCGTATATCCTCCGTCGATCACCAGGTTTTCGCCGTTGATCATGGCTGCGGCGCCGCTCGCCAAAAATAGAGCGCACCCGGCGATTTCTTCCGGGTAAGCGAAGCGGCCGTTCGGAATTTTCTTTTTCATAGCTTCTCCGACTTCACCGGCCCAGGCTTTGCGTCCGAGCTCAGTCAGAACCACGGTTGGCGAGATCGCGTTAGTTTGAATATTGTAACGGGCCCATTCCAACGCGAGTACTTTGGTCATGCTGATAATTGCTGCTTTCCCGGCACAATAGGCAGCATGTTTATCGAGCGCGATGACTCCGGCTTGTGACGCCAGGTTAACAATTCTCCCTCCACCGGTTTTTACCATCTCACGAGCGACCCGTTGAGCCAGGAAGAACGGCGCCCGCAGGTTTACCGCCATCGTCTTGTCCCAATATTCTTCAGATAACGTCAATGCATCATCCAGCAGGACGATGCCGGCGTTGTTAACCAGAATGTCGATTCGACCGAACCGGTTGATGGCAGCTTCTACTACTCGTTCCCGATCGGCCGTGCTTGTCAGATCGGCAGTAACGGTCTCAACTCGGCTCGCATCCGGACATATTTCCTGTGCGATTTTTGCGATGGCTGGATTGAGATCCGCTAAGACCAGTTTTGCTCCTTTTTCGGCAAACAGAGTCGAAATTGCACGGCCGATCCCCGCCGCGCCGCCTGTGATCAAGCTTACTTTATCAGTTAAACCGAACGATTTGTCGTAACCGTTGAAGTCCATGAGGGGAAGTAAAGGGAGGAGTTCGACGAGATCAAGGAGGACGACCACGAATGGACGCGAAAAGGAACCGCGAATGGACGCAGATTTACGCGGATAGATTCCGTGGAGCGCTGCCTCGCTTGCGAGGCCGATCGGGCGAACCGGCGAAGGGGCGAGGTCCCGTAGGGACTAAATGAAGGCGGCCTGGCAATTTATTGCCAGGAATGGGCCAAGAAAAAGCGCGCGTCCCGTAGGGTACGGTGTGATTCGCGTCCCCGAATTCAACGACTACTCAAACGACGCACGCATGCACCGCGATCTTGTGCTGGTCAATCAGGATGCCAATCCATCATACCGTACCCTAACGGGACGCGTCGCGTTGTGTGAATCTCTCAGGCAATAAATTGCCTGGCCACTTTCATTTAGCCCCTACGAGACATCGCCGTTTCGCCCACTCGCCCATTCGCCGTTTCGTCCCCATTCCGTTCCACCGCATTATCTGGGGCCGACGTTTCACTGAAAATTCGATTATAGAGATCTTCGCCGTAACTGGTGCGTAGAGGCTCGGCTTGGACCAGCTTAAAGGTACGAGTGCCGTCTTCTTTTCTTTCCGCTCGTAAGAAGGTGACATTGTCCCATTCGCGGCCGTGGAATCCCGAGGTGAACGTATATTGGTGGGATACAAAAAAGAGCTTAATTCGTCTCTCCAATAGTGCGCACACGATCTGGCGGGCTATCTCAGAACCTTCGCGCTCGTTGGTGGCAGCAAATGATTCGTTGAATAACAACAGCGAGTTAGGCGACAAATGATCCACGACCTCGCTCATTCGCTGGAGCTCTTCATCGAATTTACCGCTCCGCATAGTTTCATCTTCTTCCCGGCGGTAATGCGTCAGTAAGTTCGGACAGATGTTAGCTGTGAATGACGTCGCTCCTACGAACATCCCGGATTGCATCATGAGTTGCCCGAGACCGATACTGCGCAGAAAAGTCGATTTACCTCCGCCGTTGGCTCCCGTGATAATAACTAGTTCCTTATATTCCGCCTTGAAATCGTTGCCGATTACTTTAGGTCGGACGCTGAGCGCCAGACCGACATCGTATAGTTCATTAAAAGTATGCTCGCGTTCGTCGGCTTTAACCGGCACCGGAAAACAAACCGGTTCTTTCTTTTCGGTCAGGACTTGGTGCAGGTTCAAAGAACCGACATAGAACGCCAGCTCGGTCCGCAGCGTCTTAAAAAAGCTCAGGATATAGTCAGCAGACTGACCAAGGACCGTGGCGGTTTGAGTAATCCCTTTTTCGTTGTATTCACCTAAGGCTTTAGCGCCACGTTGATCCCGAGGGTGCAACCGGAAGGTGAACCCCGGCTGCTTGTCGAGACCGAACAATCGTTGGAACCGGGTCCGTTTAACAGGCGATTTCTGAAGGATATAATCGGTTCCCCGATTGCCCTCGCCTAACTTAGCGGTAATCAAAGTGCCATCGACGAATCTCAAGTCCTTCAGATGGTTCTGCACATCGTGAAGATATTCATCGGTTAGCTCACGCTTAAGGCGGGCAAACAAATTACGGAAACCATCAGAATCGAATCCCTGCGTCTGTTTTTCAGCCAAGTGCCGCAGTTTTCTGAGCACATCCACTAGCATGTTGATGAGCTCGAGTGACCGGTTCAGTAGGCCGGTAGGATATTTACCGAAGAAAGCCCAATACCCTTTGTTTTCGCATTCCACTCCTTTAACCGCAATAGCGTAAAGCTCTCGCACGATGGCCGGATGTTTTAGACAATCCTTTAGTACGCTTTGCCGGTACAGAATGGTGTCGACATCCGTAGCTAGACTCGCTAACACGACATCCCGGATCGCCGAAAACAAAAATTTGTCCCGGTTCGCCATCACCCCGAAAACGGTGTCTAACCCCAGGTCTTGAGCTAGCGCTCGCTCATTCCAGGGTAATGGCGGCGTCACGAAATTGTTTTCCGGATGCAGAAGACAAACCTTCATAAACTCAGGCGTTCCTTTATTCGATCGTAGGTGAGCCGATACTTTTCGGCGATGGTCAGCGCGTAGGCAACCCCTTCCGCCGGCTTGCGAAACACTTTAAACGTCCGTACCGAGGGATTGTCCGGAACCACCGTACTGACCATGCTCACCACCGTCTTCGAGTACGACGCCAGTTCGTCGACAAAAGTTACCCAAACACACAATGCATCGAGCTCGATGATCCTTTCCATCACGCGCTTGCTGAGAAACAATGCATCCTGCAACGCGGTCGAACTAAAAATCTCGTTCAGAATGATGATGCTGTTGGGCGTGGCCTTTTCCAAAATCTCATGTATCCGGACCACATCGTCCTGGAGCTTGCCCTGCAGGTTCGTCATGTACTCGTCCCGTTCATAGTGAGTCATAATGTAGTCGAACAAATGAATCTGGGCCGCCCTTCCGGGCACGAGAAAACCCATACCGGCTAGATACTGCGCCTGACCAAATTGACGGGAAAATGTGGTCTTACCGCCTTGGTTGGGACCCGTCACCACAAAAATGCGCTCGGGGTCTTTGAAATAAAAATCGTTACAAACGACGGCGTGCCCTTCGGTCACCAGTCTATAGGCTAGCGCAATGTCGAACCCGCCATCGCAATAAATCTCTTTCGAACCAGTTGTGATCTTCGGGTAACAGAACCTCAACCCGGTGCGCCTGAAATTCTCGATGTAGTCGAGATAGGAGATATAAAACTGGCTCTCGCGCTCAAAAATCTGGATCGGCTTTTCTTCGTAGTTGGCGTATCGCGCACAATATTCGGTGAGACTGGCGAAGATCTCGGGATACAGCTGAGTAACGAACTCGAGCACTTTAGCCTCGACGACGTTGAGGTGAGGCAAGCTCGGGAACTTATACTCGTATGCCTTCGGGGCGCCTTGTTTAAATCTTTCGAAGGTGCGTTCAATTTCTGCGCTATAATTCAGGCCCTCCTTATACTTAGTCACTTTGAAAGTGCCGGAACCCAGGATGAGCGTAGAATAGCGAATCGAGTCTAAATCGGTTTGCAGCTTTCTGGTTTCCGACTCTAGCTTTCTAAACGAGCTCGACCCAACGTAAGCCGACAAGTAATCCCGGAACGCCGATAAGGCAGCCGAATTGAGTTTGGCTAACGCGAGATCGTGGGCCAGCTGATCGGTGCCGGCGCAAAAAACACCGACCGCGTCCAAAAACCATCGTTGTTTCTGTCTATCGTCGGTAACCTTGCCCGCCTGCGTCAGATATTCGCGCATTTTGGTCATCTCTTGCGCGAACGATTTCAGATTCTTGAGAAGCTCCTCGTCCTCCAGATCTCGAAGTACTTCGTGCCGGTAAGCAATGACGTCAGTGTCGGGCACGCAAGTGTAGAAAAGCGGTTTTAGATTATAGATCTCCTTTCCTGCGGTGATCGCTTCGATCACCTGGTGGAGGTTCATGTCTTTAAAAAACTCCGGAGCTTCAGCGGCCTCTCTCGCCTGCGGATCTTCCGCTCCGGGAAACAAAATGCTGTAAAACGTCATTCTCAGGAATCTCTATTAGCCCACAATAGGTTCTACGAGATGGGCAAAAATCAAAAAAAGAAGGTTTGGCGTTTCGCGTTTGGCGTTCGGGGTTCGGCGTTAGCGCATCGACGAATGCGCGAACCCTGGAGCGCTGCCTCGCTTGCGAGGCCGATGAGCGGTCGGCACGATGGAGGGGAGCCGCTTTTAACCGGACCCCGTT
>JAFAHI010000140.1 GCA_019237325.1 Verrucomicrobiota bacterium
TCCTACATCGTGAGACCGGCGGTTCGTTACATGATCGATTAGCTGAGCTCGGCCCGGTGATACTGGAGGAAACCGTCACCCGGCTAGTGGCTGGAACAGCGCCGCGTATCAAACAAGATGAATCTCAGGCTAACTATGCTCCGAAGCTTGATCGTGATTCAGGGCGCATTGATTGGACACAACCGGCATTTCACCTAGATCGATTAGTTCGAGCGCTGAGCCCCTGGCCCGGTGCGTATACCGTGCTCGATTCGGGGGGCCATTCACTCCGGCTAAAATTACATCGAGTTTTACCGATGCATCGGATATTGGGAAGCCCGGGAGTCGTGACACGGCACGTCGGACGCGGGATAGTGGCCGGCACAGGCGAAGGAAGCCTGTTGCTACTCGAAGTCCAACTCGAAGGAAAACGGCGCATGAGCGCTAGCGAATTCTTGCGCGGGTTTTCGTTACCGGTTGGAACACGATTGGGAGCGCCATGAACAATCCGATGGGACGCGCGTCACACCAATCCCAAAGGGATGAAAGGACCTCAGCCTAGGGTTTTAACCCCTGGTACAAACAAAAACGGCGTGCCACCCTGAAGGGGCGGTAGGATAGTTACCCCAAGAACGGTCGTTGAATCTGCGAATCATCCATACCAACCTTCTTCCGTCCCTTCAGAACAAGTATTTGCATTGATGTGTTCCAGCCCTGAAAGCTTTCGGGTCTGGCTAAGTCCTCAAGTCCCTTCGGGACAACAACAATCAACTTTGCGTTATGAGATAAATTCTAGGACGACTTACTGCTCGTCTTCGCTCGTTGTTAGATTCAACTCCTTTAGACGTCGATGAAGGGTACGACGACTAATTCCTAGTTTTTTTGCGGCCTCGGTGCGATTTCCGCGAGTTTCTTCTAATGCCCGCAGGATGAGGCGCATTTCGTTATTATGTAAGTTCATTTGTCCGGCCTTCTCATCGATGCCGGCTGAACCGGAGAACCGAGCTTCAGAGATCGTTAGCGGTAAATCTGGCAGAGTAACTTGAGGGCCGATTGCCAAAGTTACTCCCGAATCAATGGCGCCTTTCAGTTCCCGGATATTGCCGGGCCAATCATAACGGAGCAACGCCTCCATCGCTTCAGGGGAAAGCGGCCGGAAGGTCTTATTATCGCGTTGGCTGATCTCTTTTAGAAAGGCATTGGCCAAAAGCGGAATGTCTTCTTTTCTTTCTCTAAGCGGAGGAACCCGGATCTGGACTACATTCAACCGATAATAGAGATCTTCTCTGAATTTCTTTTCGCTCACCAGGCGCGCGAGATCCCGGTTAGTGGCTGCTATCAGCCGTATATCCGTCTTTATAGTTTGGTTCCCACCGACGCGTTCGAATACTCCGGGATCCAGGGCGCGCAAAAGCTTCACTTGCACGTTGCCATCGATCTCACCAATCTCGTCTAGGAAGAGCGTCCCGCCGGCGGCTTGCTCGATCCGCCCGATTCGCCGTTCGCTAGCACCGGTAAATGCGCCTTTTTCATGGCCGAACAATTCACTCTCAACCAGCTGCGGCGAGAAGGCGGAACAATTAAATGCTATAAACCGAGTTTTATTGCGATTGCTTAGATTGTGAATGGCTCGAGCAATCAATTCTTTGCCAGTGCCGCTTTCGCCCAGGATCAACACGGTGGCCCGCGTAGGAGCTACTTGCCGAATCGTCTCCAAAATACGATGCATCGCCGGCGATTCACCGATCAAATTTTCTAGCCCGAACCGCTGGTCAACCTGTTGTTTTAGTTCCTGATTCTCTTGCTCGAGTCGCTGTCCGTTAATTGCCCGCCTGATCTTCATCCCGAGCTCGTCGAGATTGATCGGCTTAGTAACAAAATCGTAGGCTCCTTTGCGCATCGCTTCGACCGCGGTGGCAATAGAGCCGTAAGCGGTCATGAGAATACAGATTGGTGGGCGCGCGCGCTGCAATACCTTTTCAATCAGGGCCATACCGTCCTCACCGCCGAGCCGCAGATCGGTGAGAACGAGGTCGATGCGATCCGCGTCGAGCACATTAAGAGCCTCATCAATATTGCCAGCCGTATAGACGTCAAACTCTTCTTCTAACGACTGGCGCAGGCCTTCCCGCGTGTGCTTTTCATCGTCAACGATAAGAATCGTACCCAACATCGGAGAGAGTAATCAGTAAACAGTAATCAGTAATCAGTGAAAGAAAAGGCGGCGAAGGCCGAAGGCCCGGTAGGGCGAAAATCTCGGCGCGCGTGGAGCTCCGCACGTCGGTTGTTTGACCGCACCGGATTTGAGCCGCGGCGTGTGGCTAATCTCAAAATATGGCGCGCCATTCCAAACGGCTCAAATCCGGCGCGTACGAAACATTGTGAGATGGCGAGCCCAGAGCGCGCCGAGATCTTCGCCCTACCACCAATCACTTCTCACCAACTACTTCTTCATGCTCCCTGCGGTCTGCCAACAGCCGCGTTCGCTTATCTCCGTGCGGCAGGTGGATGCTGACGCGGACTCCTTTGCCTTCGTTACTTTCAATTTCGATTTCACCTCCGTGTTCGCGAACGATTCGTCTGACGATGAGAAGCCCTAGACCCGAACCCGCAGACTTCGTGGTGAAATACGGCTTAAAAACCTTACTCATGTCCTGAGGAGAGATTCCTCCCCCCGTATCGCTAAACGAAACCGAGACGTAGGTTTCGTCCTGCCAAGATCTGATATAAAGAATGCCTCCGGTCTTCATCGCCTGAAAGGCATTCTTAATGATGTTATAAAAGGCCTGCTTGATTTGATCGCGATCAACCTCGACCATGGGCAGACCGGAATCCAAATCCGTCTCGACCAGGATATCGCGGTCTTCAATCTCGGGGCGCAGAAACGTGACGGATTCCTCGACCAAATCGTTAAGCTGATACGGTTCAAACGCGGGGGTGGTGGGACGAATCGCTCGCAGAAACTGATGGATAATCGAATCGAGGCGCTGGATCTCAGATCGAGCCACCGTCAGAGACTCCTCAATGGCCTCTCGGGTAGCAGATGGCAACCTTCCTAATTTACGTTCGATCAGCTGTAGATGAATATTGAGTGAGTTTAGGGGGTTACCGATCTCGTGAGCGACGCCTGCAGCTAACATCGTCAATGCAGATAGCCTCTCACTTTCGATAGTGCGCTCGGTGCTGCGCCGGTCTTCAGTGATATCACGCAGAATCACCGCAAACGCGATCAGATCCTGAATTACTGTGGTCGAACCCGGCACCGGTTTATCTAAATAGAGCGGCGCCACATAGAAGTTGAGAAAGCGATGTTGGGGATAAAAGACTTCGATATCCCGGCTCACGGTATTTTCCGCTGAACGGAGCGAGTTCCAGCTTAATCCACGCAAGATGTCGTCGATCGGCTTACCGGCCGCATTATCCGGATCGGGTACGCCAAAAAGCTGCGCGGCGGCCGCATTCAAGAATTCGATCTTACCTTGCGTGTCGGTCACAATGACGCCCTCCTGCAGTGCGTCAAAGATCCGCTCGAGAAACCCCTTTTCTTGAGCCAGCCGGGCAAGGTAGTTCTGCACTTCCTCCGGCTGAATCCGGCGGATCCGCTCAATTAGTTTATCGAGAAAACCGGCCTTCATTCACTTCGAGCCATGGCGCATCTAGCATTAAAACCAACCACGAATGGATCCACCTTCGCTAAATTCGCAAAAGAACACCTTACCTCAGGAAAGCTACGGTGGACAGGCTGCGAATGAACACGAATAGATACGAAATAAGGGACAACTATTCGTGTCAATTCGCGTCCATTCGCAGTTGGTCCTTATTTGCGTAAATCTGCGTTCATCTGCGGTTGATAGGTTCGCGTTTACTGCAGGTTGAGGTTCGATATTTTTTTCAGGGCTGAGCTCAATAAGCCCGGGGGCAACTCCACGACCCCTGCACCCAAATCGGCAGATGGTTCCCAGGTTTCTTGCGGCAACTGCGCGCTGAATCGGACGCCGTTGACTTCCATCTCTCCGGACCAAACTCCGCTCCGCATTTTTAAATGTTCAACGCCGAAGTCGCTCTGGCGAACCAATGCTGAGATAATGACAGGCGGCGCTTTTAGCTCCTTCTCCAGCGTGGGATCAGTCCGGAATTCAATATCCCAGGCCGGTGAACCCCACGAATCGGTTACGCTGTTACAGTGCATGATCCTGAACATCGCCGGCAGTAACACGATCTCTTGATCATTCAGCGGCAACCGGAAATCCATTGCTCGACCGTTTTTCTCCGCGTTCGATGCCGTTGCCACTACCTCCGCAGCTAATTCTCTAGGATAAATCCATACTCGTTGGCCGCTCCGGCAAACGATTTTTCGGTGATCCGGGTTGGCGATCTCGACGCGAAGTTTGTCCGGACCTTGAAAACTGAGTTTGACCGGTTGATTGACAATCGCCGCGTAAGCCGCAGGGTTTCCCCCTTCGATCGAGCGCACCACTACTTCCATTTCGATCGCTTTGCCGCCCGACTTAGAAAAGAACAACGTCAGGTACGGCTGCAGGACGTGAGCGAGAATGTCGTACCGGTTCGGTGCAGCGAAGGTCGCGGCAGGAAACAACAAGTATACCGCTAGGATCAGCCGACGTGAACCGAAAAGCATATGGTAAAATTAGTACCCTGCATCACTCAAGAATGCCCAGCACGTTTTACGATATGAGGCGAAGGGCGCGTGGCAAGCAACTCGGTAGGGACGAGCTTCCTGCTCGCCCAGGCGTCTCTGGCCATTGATTTCTTAATACCAACGGACGAGCGGGAGCTCGTCCCTACCGCAACGCGAACCCTTCTTGCGGCTCTGGGATTTTCTCGCTAGACTGGCAACCAACGATGCACCAGGAGCTGTGTTAGCGCCCAACTTGCTGCTAGCTGCCCAATCCGGCGGGATCCTTTACGCGTTTACCGAGGCCACCCTTGAAGGGAAATTAGTTCTCGCGGTGCTTTTTATCGCCTCGATTTTCAG
>JAFAHI010000239.1 GCA_019237325.1 Verrucomicrobiota bacterium
GAAAGCTCGACCTTTGCCATTACCCCGGCCCGCTTAGGTGTTCCCTACAATATCGGTGGCGTCCAGAACATGATTGGATCGGTGCCGATGGTAGTAGTAAAAGAAATGCTTTTCCGGGCCAAACCGATCAGCGCGCAACGAGCGTACGAAGTTGGAATTGCGAATTACGTTGTTCCTGCGGACCAACTTGAAGCCAAGACCCTCGAGTTAGCCCAGGATATGCTGGCCAATTCGCCATTGGTCATTACCTTGCTCAAGGAAGAGACCCATGTGTTAGCACATGCTCACTCCCTTAGCGCTGAAACCTTCGAGCGCATTCAATCGGTACGCCGGAGAATCTACGACAGCGACGACTACCAGGAAGGAATCCAATCGTTTTTCGAAAAGCGGAAGCCGGTCTTTCAAGGTCGGTAAGGCGAAAATCTCGGCGCGCTTTGCATGTGGCATCTAGATGACGCGTATTCGCGCCGGATTTGAGCCACTCGGCAAATGTGACTTCAAAGCGGGATCGGCGCGCCGACGAATCGTGTTCGGCCAAATAACCCGGATTCACGACTACAAATGATAAGGCCGAAAAAATTCTCTTTGATATATCCAATTCTCGCAGGGTCACACCCGGAGCGATACCACGTTTGCCGAGCGGCTCAAATCCGGCGCGGACACCCGTAAGGAACATTGCACGTCCAGGTCGCGCCGAGATTTTCGCCCTACCGCGCCCATTCGCCGACACGTCGATAGCTCCCTACGTACCAAGCCTGAGTTCAGCTCGCATCGCGTAATTGAAGCGGTCGTAATCCACCTGGAAGCCACATTTCTTTGCCACATCTTGCATGGGGTAGTTCTCCGGCAATATGTTTCCAAAGATGATTTCTATCCCTTCGTGCCGGCCTATCTCGACCAAGCGCGACAAGAACTTTGTTCCCAGTCCAAGCCTTTGGAACTGGTCGGCAATGACGATGGCGAACTCCGCCTGATTCAAGCCGCGCAACTTGGTCAGCCGCCCGACGCCGATGATCTCGTCCTCTTTTGTAGTGGGATCTCGGCGTATCGCCACCAAGGCGATCTCGCGATCATAGTCGTTGAAACAGATTCTCCTTAACCGCTCATGCGCCACCCGTTGGTGGAGCCTGGGCAATCCGAAATATCGGAAATAGACGGTTTCTTCCGACAACTGACTATGGAACTTGACCATCAGTGGTTCATCCTCAGGACGGATGGGCCTAAGCGTTAGCGGAGTTCCATCTTTCGAATTCCAACTGCTCACATATTGTTGTGGGTAAGGACGAATAGCTAAACGTGGCAGATCTTCCTCCGCTGTCGCCGATTCGTGGAGAATAATCCTGGCATCAAGAGCCACGACCCCGCCGTCAGAAACTAACAGCGGATTCACATCAATTTCTTTGATCCAACGCTGCTCGGCGACTAACAAACTGAACTCTACCAGTATGCTTTCTAACTGAGCAAGATCCACGTTTGTTCTCTGCAAAGCCTTATAAATGCGAGTTCGCTCCATGAGTCGACGAGCCAAGGTGGCGTTCAGTGGAGGAAAACCCAGAACGTAATCCCTCAAAAACTCGACCAGTTGACCGCCTGCCCCGAACAAGAGAACCGGCCCGAATTGCGGGTCAACGCTGCTGCCAAACATCAGCTCGTAGCCAGCCTTTACCATAGGTTCAACCGTTACACCAAGAAACGCTCCCGATTTGTCTCGGACTGCTTGTTGAATCTGCCGATAAGCTAGCCGAACGTCAGTTTCGCTCTGCAGGTTCAGTCTAACACCGCCGGCATCGGTTTTGTGGGTGATGGTTTCAGAATAGAGTTTCAAAACTACGGTAGTGCCTAGCTCCTTTGCGGCCTGCACGGCTTGATCTTCACTGCATGCGACCAGCGTCTCCACCACCGGTATCCCGTAGGCTGCTAAAACCTCTTTGGATTCGACCTCGGTTAAGAGCGTGCGTTTACTCTTGCGCACTTCCCCAATGATCTTTTTAGCGTTCGAGCGGCCTAGGTCGTCAGACCAGTTCCCGGAAAGCCCAGGAGTTTCATAGAGCGCACGCAAGTTGTCGCTGTAACGCCACATGTAACAGAAAGTGCGAGCAGCGGCATCCGGGAACTGGAATGTTGGGATGCCAGACGCATTCAATATCGCCTCACCTTCGGCGACGTCGGCGGCTCCCATCCAGCACGCCAGGATTGGTTTCTCGGACACATTCTTGAATGTTGCTAACGCTTTAGCGATAGCCGTGGGATCCGTCGTCACTTGTGGGGTCACAATGGCTAGAACACTGTCGACGTTTGAATCCCCAGTCAGTACTTCGAACGCATTGGTATAACGATTCGCGTCTGCGTCGCGAAGAAGATTTACCGGATTTTGCCGGCTCCAGCCGTCCGGAAGGATCGCATCCAATTCTTTGACGCTTTCGGACGAGAGTTGGGCAACTTCTCCACCCTCTGCGACTAACACATCGGTAGCCAACACACCCGGTCCGCCTGCATTAGTTACGATCGCTAAACGAGGGCCTTTTGGTCTTGGTTGTTTACTGAATACCTCCGCCATACTGAAGAGGTCTTCTATGGTTTTAACCCGCAATACGCCCACGCGGCGGAACGCGCTATCTATGACCGTATCATCGCCGGTAAGCGCTCCGGTGTGAGACACCACGGCTCTGGCGGCGGCTTCCGTGCGTCCGGCTTTGATTACGATAATCGGTTTGCGTAACGCCATTTCGCGTGCCGCAGACAGGAACAACCGGGCATCACCAAGCGACTCCATATAAATGAGGATACTGCTGGTATGAAAGTCGTAAGCCAGGTAGTCGATCAGATCGCGCCAACCCACGTCTAACATCGAACCGGTAGAAAGAAACAGACTGAATCCGACCTTTTGCCGGATGCTCCAGTCCAACACCGATGTGCATAAGCCGCCGCTTTGACTAATGAAAGCAACGTTCCCTTTCAGAGCGAGCTTTCGTGCAAACGTAGCGTTCAGATTTAGGTCTGGAATCATGATTCCCAAGGAGTTAGGACCGATGATTCGCATTTCGCCTCGGCGGGTCATGATCTCCTGTTCCAGTCTAATACCTTCGACGCCACTCTCTCTGAATCCCGCAGATAAAATGACCGCACCTTTGACGCCCGCAGCGGCGCACTCACTGACCAAATTCGGAGCGGTTGCAGCCCGCGTGGTAATGACAGCCAAGTCGACCGGCGATGGGACATCACCGATCTTCCCGTACGCTTTGCTGCCGAACACAGTGGCTCGC
>JAFAHI010000306.1 GCA_019237325.1 Verrucomicrobiota bacterium
CTGCCGCATCCAACCGGTTTCGGTGTGACCGTTATTATCTAGCAGCGCAATCGGTGCGATTCCAAAGGGCGTTCCAGAGACTTTCAGGTCACGCACGATCCAGACAGAAAATAGGGCAAGGCAAAGCAGAGGCGCTAGAAGAGCGCCTGGAACACGGGGACGAAAATAGAGCAGAGCAAACAACCAAGTTGCGGCGGAAAGCCAAAGCGTAATTGGGTGAGTAAGCGCTAATGCGCCCTGTAGCAGGCCGAGCAGAATCAGCCATACGAGCGGTTTTTTACCGTTCCTCTGGCTGATCACTGCCTTGGCCAGACACCAAAGACAACCGCTGAGCAGAAACAGTAGTAACATCTGAGGCAACCCGGATAATGAGAATTGCCAAAACTGGTCAGCGATTAGTACCAGCCCGGTTGTAAGCAGGGCCACTTTGCGATCAAACAACAGTTGAGCGAGAAGAAAATTTATAAACAACGCCAGCAAGAAAAAGAGTACCGATACTGCGGCAATGCAACGGTCGGCTCGGTAGGCAGGGTCACTGTGATCGATCTTCAGATGTAGCACTGCTGAGGTGAGATAGAGTGCGCCGGCATTCACTGCCGGATTCAACGGTGAATGGTATAGATCGGGCACGTTTCCTGGCGGGACTTGGCCAAAAGTCTTTTCCAGGAGATGAGCTTCAAGCGGACGGATGTCTTTTGTACTAAAACCGTTGCCGCGCGACAGCTCGCGCGCGATTTGCGCCTGATCGATTCCTACTGGAGTCGAAAGGCCGCGAAACTGGATGAGGAGATAAGCAAGGGCCAATGCGATGCCCGCTAAGATGAAAAGGAGCAGTCGAGGAAGGTAAGCGGCCTTCCCTTGTTCGACGGAATGAACGAACTGTTGTATGTCCGCTTGGGTAGTTATTTCAGACCGCATAGGAGCAGCCGGTTGAGGGCTACAAATATTCTGCTGCTCAAAAGCTCAAACGTAGTTTGGCGACCTTTAATCGGCCATAGTACTTAAGTACTAACGAAACGATGCCCTCTTGAAGTCAGCCTGGGAGGTTAGCTATTAATCCCTGGTCCCGAAGATAAAAGATCCGCAGATTATTTGGTGTGGATACGATCGTTTACGGATTTTAACTCGGTTTTTGAGTTCGTCGTTTAAAGCTTTGTCCAGCGGCCTTTTCCAACAGCGATTAATTTCTTCCGGCATCAGCTTCTTGGTAGGCATTCTGATGCTCGGCGGAATCGCTTGGACGCAGATTTGCCTTGGTGGAACGCGGCCAGCGTTCGCCTATCCGGGCTATTTCCTGGTAGCCTGCGCTGGTCTACTAAGTGTACTTGTGGTTGGCGTAAAACGTTACGCACCGGGGTGGGGCATTCTTTTGTGGACTGGCCTTTTTTTTGCCTACCTGCTGGTACGCGGCTTCTTCTCTTCGTTGTCTTTTCTTGCCACCACTAATGCCCTGCTAATCCTTGCGGCTCTGGTTACTTACATTCTCAGTGCGGTACACCTTACCAGCGTACGAGCGCGTTTACTGTCGATCAGCGGCTTTCTTTTATTAGAGGCAGGCCATCTGTGGCTTGGACTTACCCAATATGCTTCTGGAAACAAGTGGCTTCTGTTTGACGATATCCGGCCGGATTACGGGTCGCGGGCAAGCGGGTTTTACACCTGTCCCGATCATTTGGCGGGGTTTCTCGAAATGCTAATTATGGTCCTACTCGCGGTCGGGCTCTTCGGCCGGGTAAGTGCATGGCTCCGTATCATCTTCTTTTATTGCGCGTGTGCAGGGGTCGCCGGAGTCTTGCTTACAGGTAGTAGGGCGGGCTATCTGAGCTCGGGCGCCGGTGTCGTCGTCCTTAGCGTCTACGGGGTCTATCATTTGGTCCGAGTTCAACGCTTCCGGGTGTCGCTGGTCTTACTTGGAGGTACTTGCAGTTGTTGCGTGGTCCTACTTGGCGTCCTATTTGTCACGCATAGCGATCTCTTAAAGGACCGCTTTGGTTCGATCGTTGACCAAGACCTTCGCCCGCACCTTTGGCAAGCTGGTATTCGCGCCTTTGCTTTGGATCCAGTCATGGGGACCGGGCCGGGAACCTACTTGGTTTACGGTCGCGAGTTTCGCGATCCATCAGTTCAGACTGATCCGGTTTATGCGCACAACGACTACATTCAATTACTAGCTGAGTACGGCCTGATCGGTGCAGGGTCGGTTCTTTGTTTACTGATTATCCATTTTTTAACCGCCTGGAAATATGTTCGTTGGAGGTTGCGAACGCTGCAGCAGAAAGAGAAGTCACTTAGTTCCTCCTTAGCTCTGGTCATCGGAGCAGCAGCGGGAATCGCCGCTTTAGCAGTGCATTCTATTTTCGATTTTAACTTACAGATTCCGGGCAACACACTGTTTGCCGCTTTCCTTTTCGGTATATTGGCAAATCCCGGCATTCCCGAAAAGCCTCGCGCAGAGGACGCAGCGGACGCGGAGGTAAAGAGAAGGATTGAGGTCCGGCAAGGGAACGGACGAGGATCTTTGACTTGGACCTGGAAGGTGATCCCGGTGGCTCTCAGTATAATCTTGATTGGATCGATTGTACCTCGTTGGGCGGGTGAGTCCGAGGTGGAAGCTTCTCGCCGGGCGTTCTTGAATGGTTCTTATGCCCTAACCATCTATCACGCCAAGCGGGCTGCGGAATATGGGAATGAAGAACCGGATTTATTTTACTACCTTGGTGAATCGCGCCGGCTATTAGCGAATCAGTTCGCTGGAGCCACTCGCTTGAATTTCCTGAACAGCGCAGTCGAGGCATTTGATCAAGGGCTAAAACATTTCCCGATGGACGAACGTTCACTGGTCAAGTGTGGATTAACCCAGGCCGAACTAGGTGATTTCCAAAAGGCGGATACTTATTTTAATCGGGCTTTTAAGTGGGACCCCAACTTAGGACAGATCTATGCTTTCTACGGCGCCCGACTTCAATTGGAAGGTAGAGATAAAGACGCCATCGCCGCGTACCAGCGCTCGAATGAATTGAGCGTTAACCAAATCGCGATCGGCGGGGCCCAGCAAATCCAAGAAAGTATCAAGCGAAAGGAGAGTAGCTCGACCCGACCCGACTAAACCCGAAGAGGATTTAATATCCGCAGAGACTCAGATTACGCAGATTGCGGTCCAGCAGACTGTTGAAAAGCGTGATTCAGCCGATGGGGGGTTCCCAGCTCCGTAGGAGCGAAATCTTTATAGCAACGATAACGTAAAAGGCGAGCAGCTCCGTAGGAGCGAAATCTTTATAGCAACGATAACGTAAAAGGCGAGCAGCTCCGCTAGGAGCGACATAGACGGTGGTTCCCTATTAGATGCCGCTCCTCCGGAGCTAGGTCCCTCCTTTTCTGGCTGAAGCTATAAAGATTTGGCTCCTACGGAGCCGTTTTTCAGCAGCCTGCTATGGCGCAGTCGAGCCAAAGAGAGATAGCAGACAGTGTAGCTTCGGGATCTGGTTTAAATCAGGCGGAAGCGCACGAGAAGAAAGGGCGAGACGCCGATAAAGCAATCTCAGCCCCGATCGTCGCAAGCGGAAAGGAGAAATACTCCTAACTACGGGTATCGTCTACAACAGAAACAAGAACGCTAGCTTACTGCTCAAGGGCTACCGGCCGGACGCGGGTCTCTTCTTTTTCCTGAACCGTGGCTAGTGCTTGCTTCAACGATTCCATTTCAATGGTCATCGCACTTACCTTGGCATTGGTCGCTTCGAGAGAGGCCACTTTGGCTTCAAGCTCAGCGATTTTCGCCTGCAGCGCCGCTTTTTCGTTCTCTTCTACGGCCGACAGCCGTTTGGCTTGGTCCTGCAGATCCGAATTCTCGCGCTTCAATTCATCAACTTGCTTCGCCAATTCCTGAGTGGCGCTCACATTCAGCATGCTGATCGCGTCGTAATCAACCGCTTTCAAATCCGTGCACTCCTTCCCATAAACGAAGACCTTGTCGCCGAGCGCCGGTTCGCTTTCCACGCTGAACGCTTTGTCGTTCAGAACGTGTGCGACAACCGTCAATTCGTGATCCTTGGTCTGAGTAATCAATCGGACTCTGTCTCCGTCTTTGAGGTCATGCGGTTTGGCCAGATTGATTGTATAAACACCTGTTTTCTCTGATTTGATAGACTCCGAGACCGCATAAACATCTGGTGTGAACGTGACCCCGTTCAGAGCGCCCGGTTTGACGGCGGCCGGATACACCTGTTCCACTTGTTGGGCGATCACCTTTTTTACGGGTTTGTTCCCGTATTGCACCACATCCTTCATGGTGTAATCGGTGATCTCGATTTTCTCCAGGGCTTCAAGATCTTTTGCGCTGTCGGATCTCCCGATAGTGTTCTTCAGGCGTGCATCGCTGGCGGTAATCGTTCCGTTGAGTGAAACATAGCTTGTTTTACACCAAACAGTGCTATCAAAGATCGCGGATGCGATTTGGATTTGATTAGTCACAGACCCACCAGTTAAAGCAGTAGTGTTGTAGTTGAAATCGTGAAGCCTGCTCATTAGAGAGAACTTCGGGACGAGCAGGAGCTCATCCCTACCGAACCCCATTCGCGAGGCATGTGCCTTTCGTGTGGTTTTGACACGCGGTGCTATCATTGATATCATTGCGCCATGGCACAATTGCTCGTACGCGATCTGGAGCCAGAAGTTGTTCAGGCGCTGAAAAGAAAGGCGGCCGAGGAACGTACCTCTGTCGAGGAGGCGCATCGGCGGTTGCTTCGCGAGGCATTGTTGAAGACGGGGCCGAAACTGTCGTTCAAAGAGGCCCTGCTCCGCATGCCTGATGACGGAGATGATGAGGTATTCTCGCGCAAAAAGAAAAAGCGGCGACAACGCAGTGCATCGAGTCATAAGTAGGAGGCATACCGCCGTCGGTCATTTGGCCGATTTTCAAGGCGCGAACGACGAGCATATCTGAAATTGACACGTAAGGAGTAAGCAACGCGGAAAATCGGCCAAATGGCCACGGCCAAAGGGGTTGGCTTGAAAAGGGTCCGTCTGTGTCGTTGTTCGCTCGTCACGTATCGATTCAGATATGCTCCTCACTCACGCCTCGCATCCAGACCCTTTTGAAGCCAACGGTATGCCTCCTACTTATGACTCGATGCACTAGGCTCTAATGGCGTTTCTGCTCGACACCAACGTCCTCTCGGAGCTTCGGAAAGGAAACCGAGCTGATCCTTCAGTCAGCGCTTGGTACGCAACGACGGAAAGCCGAGGCTTTTTACTAGTGTGCTGGTCGTCGGTGAAATCCGGCACGGGATCGAAAAGAAACGAGCAAAAGATCCAATGTTCGCGACCAGGCTCGAACATTGGTTGCAACGCATAGCGCATGACTATCAAAGCCACATTTTAGCAATCACGCTTGAGGTGGCTGAGCTTTGGGGAGCGCTCGCCCTAACGCAAACCGTATCCGAACCCGACGGGCTGATTGCAGCGACCGCACTCTTTCACCACCTAACGCTGGTTTCCCGAAACGAAAATGATTTTAAGGCGACTGGGGTCAAGACTCTGAATCCTTGGCGCTTTACTTAGTTCTGACCTACTAAATCTGCGTAATCGGTTGTAATTTGCAGATCTAATTTGGGATTAAAGGTCCATTCTGTCTTCAATTCGTGCTAAAACTGTTGCCCTCTCTCGGCTCCTTTGCGGCTAAGGTAATTGCTTTCATCGGCCGGCATCCTACGCCGATCCTGGTTCTACCGTCCCTTTGGTTCCTTGCTTGGTATTTGCCCTTCTGGAAGGACATTGATGCCACTGTTCAACTCATCGCATCGGCGTACGACGACAATCTTTTACATTTCCCACCGCTCTATTCCTTCCTGGGCCGAGTCCCATTTTTTGTTATCGACAGCATCCTCAGCGGACATGCAGCGGGAATTTTTGAGCGACAGCATCCTTCGTTAGTTGCTGTCTATAGCTTGGTCGTGCTGCAACATGCCGGCCTATGGCTCGCTTTGCGGTATTTCATTTTCTCCTTTCCCGCCCGCGACATCGCCCGAGGTGCCATTGCTCTCCTATTAGCATCAATCGCGAGCTTTTATGCCTTCGCTCACACCTGCGGCTCCGAGGCAATGACACCTGTCGCTTACTTCCTGATTTTCGGGGCTGGTATTCGAGCGTTGCTTGGCCGGGCAACTTGGAGCTCCTGGGTGATCTACACGGCAGCACTTTTCTTGGCCGCGGGATCACGTCACATTAATCTGATCCTCCTGCTTTGGCTCCCCGGCACCGCGGTTCTTCTATTACTCTGGTCGTTCCTGCTGTCTCGTGGAAGCTTCTCAGATCGTTCTCAGCGTTCTAGCTTGTTCCCGGCGTTTCCGGCGATCACGGCGTTGACGGCGTTTTTATGCACCGCGGCCGCATTCGGTACTGGTAAAATTGTCCTCAGCACCTTGTGTCACCAGTTCGGTGTAGTCGAACGCTCGAGCCTCGGTTCTGCTATGAGCGGTCGCATCGGCACCTGGGTCGATAAGTTATCTCCGGAACGAAAACGCGCGTTGCTCGATTCTGTCCAACGGCTGACCAAGGATCCCCTCGTTAAGCTGGCGATCCAATTCCAGGTCGAAATCGGTTCCTATGACAAAGGGACCGGAGCAGCGCTGGCAGACGCGCTACACGCACGCGGGTTCGATGGTGAGAAATTATTGGCTCTGAAAGATCAGCTTATTTCACAGTCGTCGTTTTGCTTTTATCGAACCCTTGATCTTGGCCTGATAAAGGAAATCCTGGGCGACTTCTGGCACGGATTCTGGCCGACAAATGACCAAGGCATCGCGATTGCCGCGCCGAAAGCCACATTTTTCTCGCTAGAGCGCATCGGTCAAAATCCGAGTGATTGGGAAGGCATCAAAGAATCGCCAATTTTTGTTCCTTCCACTGCCAAGGCCACTCTTGAACGGGCAACGGCGGATAGTATGATTCGGCACTGGCGTTGGCTGCCGATCCTAGTGTGGACGATCTTGTTTCTTGGCTTTGGCACGTGGCGAGCGGTCCGCGGTTTCCTCCCGGGGAGGTACCTGTTCATTGGACTCAGCATCCTCGGCATTGGATCGCTGGTTTATGCTGCTAATTGTGTTTGCATTTATACTCTGCCTCGGTATGCGTTGCCGTTGCTGGTGGCCGTAATTGCATTTGGCTGTTTGGTAAGCGCAGCGGAAGCGAAGGGCGAACAGCCGCGATAGAACGCAGAGAACGCACAAAAAAGAATAGACGCGAAAAAGACGCAGAAGCCGCAACCACACAAATACAGGGCCTCGCGCAGAGGTCGCAACGGACGCAACGGTAAAGAAGAGAAAATTTCGGAAAAAAACAAAATCCAGAAAGTTCGGAGTGCAGAAAGTAATTCAACGAGCAGCGGACTAACTAGTGATTTCCTCTCGTCAGATGCCCAGGCTACCCACTAGTTGGCTTCATTTTTTGTGCTTTTTGCGCCTTTTTGCGGCTATTCATTTTTGGCGTTCTCTGCGTTCTATCGCGGCTATTCATTTGTTGTAATATTCCGATGCACGCTTTGGATCTGGTGACCGTGAATCGTAGCGAAGAAGAAGCTGAGGTGCGAACCGACGATCGGGCTGAGGGTTGTCGCCTGACGATCCTGATGCCTTGCTTAAACGAGGCGGAAACGATCGAGTCTTGTGTGCGCAAGGCATTGGGCAGCCTGGAAAGATTGAACCTGTCTGGCGAGGTTGTGATAGCCGACAACGGAAGCACCGACGGATCGCGGGAACGCGCCCAGGCACTGGGAGCTCGCATTGTCCCAGTCGCTGAACGTGGATACGGCGCTGCGCTGCGGGCGGGAATCATCGCCGCCAAAGGTGATTGGGTCGTCATGGGAGACGCTGACGATAGTTACGATTTCGGAAAACTTGCGTCTTTTATCAGCAAGCTCGAGGAGGGATATGACCTCGTGATGGGCTGCCGCTTACCCCAGGGTGGCGGCAAGATCATGCCGGGTGCGATGCCCTGGAAACATCGCTGGCTTGGTAATCCTGGATTATCTTGGCTCGGACGGCTTTTCTTCAGGTCGCCAGTTACCGACATCTATTGCGGACTTCGGGCGTTTTCACGGGCTGCGATTCTCCAGCTTAACCTGCTGGCTCCAGGAATGGAGTTCGCCTGCGAGATGGTGATAAAGGCGACCCTTCACGGTCTCAAAATCACCGAAGTACCCATCACCCTTTATCAGGACGGTCGATCCAGGGCTCCGCATCTTAGGACCTGGCGGGATGGATGGCGAACTCTGCGGTTCATGCTGTTATTTTCGCCGCGCTGGTTGTTTCTCTGGCCCGGCCTAATCCTATTTGTGATTGGACTGATCGGCATGCTGTCGATGTCAGGGGGACCCTTAGCATTTGGCCCGGTCCACGCTGAAAGAAATTCGATGCTGGTCAGCGGGATGTTTATGCTGGTCGGTTATCAAGCCATGTTTTTCGGCTTGTTCACGAAGATCTATTCTCAGTTGATGGGTTTACGCCCGGAAGATACGCGGGTCGAACGCTGGTTCAGGCTTTTCTCCCTAGAAAAAGGCATCCTCCTTGGGCTCTTTCTGGTGGCATTCGGCGGCGCACTGTTGTTAACCGCACTTGGCAGATGGGCTGCCGTTCACTTCGGATCGTTGGATGGCGATGAACTCACCCCGCGTCTAGTGATCTGGAGCGTGGTGGCAATTACCCTCGGGATCCAGACCATTTTCAATAGCTTCTTTATCAGTGTTCTCGGGCTCCGGGGTAGCGGGGACGTGAGAGGTGATTGGTGAGAGGCGAGAAGAGGCTCCACGAGGTTGGGTCAATTCGCAGAGATGAACTCAACCTTCTCTCATTTCTCACTCGATCGTTACTAACGTCCCAATGGGCGTCTGGTCGAACACGATTTTGGCAATCGTCTCTTCTCCTATACGGATACAGCCGTGACTGGCTGGCCGGCCGGGGTTGACTCCCTGATGGATGCCATATTCGCTGAATGACAGACGGAGGAAATAGGGCATCGGTACCTTGTAGATAGTGGACCTCTGCATCCGTATCTTGTCAGTAACCAGATAGTGGCCGGGAGGAGTGTCGTAGCCTTTACGACCCGTCGAAATCTTTCCCGTCACTAAGGCGGCGCCATCCTTGTAAAGCACGACCTTTTGGTGGCTGAGGTCGATCATAATGGAGAAATGGGCTGACAGGGGATCCGTCTCCATTAGCCGGCTAGCAAGCTTCGGGTGTTCCATTCTTGCTGCATACTGAGCTGCGACCCAGCCCCATTGCGATTTCTCGAACAGTTTCGCGCCGTGTGCGAGCAGGGTCGCACAAACATCATCTTCGCCCAGGCTGGCTGCGAGAATCAGCGGTGTCGCCTTGGTCTCTTCCGCAAAATAGTGAAATAATCGGTGCGAACGAAGATTTAGATCGGCAAGACGGGCCGGTGTTAAATCGACTATACCATCCGGATTCGCATGCACTTCGAGTGCATTGGTGCATTCCTGAGCGTTATTCGCAAAAACGGTTTCCTCTAGCTGATGCTGGCGAAACGCGGCTGCTTCCTTGGTCGCGTCGTCGCAACTGGAGCTAAGCAACAAATAGAACAGCAATATTCCCGGTGTCATAGGTCGTCTGGCGACCCCGATCGAGAACATCGCCCGTACCGGCACAAAATAAAAGTACCATTTGTGCCATTAGTAGATAGCTACCAATGGCTTGTACACGGTAGCAGTCGATAACGTCGATAGTTGATCCCCCAGAACCCTTCTGTAATAGCCTGATTTGAGGGATGGACTCCAGAACAAAAAAGTAGTTCGGGTAGCAGAAGGCGCGACGTGAAAGGTGAAAAGTGAAAGGTGAAAGGTCGAGGAACCGCTCCTGGCACGTGCAACTCGCGCTCCAGACGTGGAATAACCTCGAATAGGATCCTCCGTGCTAAATCGAACCCAACGCACCCGATCACCGTTTCACCTTTCACGTTTTGGCTTCGCGCTCCTCCTTGAACTCCTTAAACTCCTGAACTCCTATCTCCCATGCGGATCGTCGATTCTCATGTCCACTTTTATTCTGAAGAAGTATCGGCCAACCCGGTAACGTGGGGAACAGAGCACCGCGAACTTTGGTGGACTAGTTGCGTTGCGCCGGTTGGCCGTAGATCGGTCCAGGGCTGGGCCAACGCGGCGGTCATGCTCCGAGACATGGACCGCGCCGGCATCGAAAAATGCGTTCTGCTGGGTTGGTATTGGGAAAACCAGGAAACCTGCGATCTGCAGAACGCCTGGTTCAATGATTTAATTAAGGCACATCCGGATCGTCTCCTGGCTTTCGCCACGGTTCAACCAAGGGCCAAACAAGCGGCGTTGGACTCGTTGGAGCGGGCGCTTGATGCCGGGTTTTGCGGCATTGGCGAGTTATTTCCTCAGGCCCAGGAATTTGCGTACGACGACCCATATTTTTCCCGTGTGATGCAAATTGCAGCCGACCGCGGCACGCCCGTAAATCTGCACATCACCGACCCGCTAATCCCTACCAAGGCAGTAACCCGGGCAACGCCACTGGAGAATTTCGTACGGCTGGCCAAAGATTTCCCTGGCGCTAAGCTGATTCTGGCGCACTGGGGCGGCGGTCTTCCATTTTACGAACTAAACCCTCATCTCCGCGAGATTCTACGAAACGTCTCGTACGATTGTGCCGCTTCTCCGCTCCTCTATGACCGACGGGTTTTCCGGCAAGTAATTGACCTGGTCGGCGCCGACCGAGTCTTATACGGCTCCGATTACCCTTTGCTCTTGTATCCCCGGGAACAGCAGGCGCCCGAGTTCAAGCGATTTCTCAACGATCTGGCCACAGCCGGTCTGACGACCGAAGAACAGGAGAAAGTACTCGGCAAAAATCTGCTGCGTTTGTTAGGGTGCGAATATTAGTGCAGCATCTCTGAGGCTCCATACCAACCTCAGACTTGGTACACTAGTATTGGTTTTGATATTGGTTTTGATCGTCGTCGCTCTGCTCTTCCCAATCCTTCCTTATGTTAGCCTTCTTCATTTGACCGGGTTTCCCTGAAGGCCGGAATTTGTACTCGTAGACCTGCCACTGTCCGTCCAGTTTTTCCACGGAGACGTATTCATCGCCGGGCGTTGTTCCGAGAAACGATGTGCGAAAAACGAAGTTGATTCTAGCGGGTTCAGTGGTCGTACCCGGTAAATTCTGGGTGTCTCGTGAGACCAGAGCTCTCGTCACCGGTATCCCGTAGGCACCGCGGTGATTTTGCATCTGTTTAACCCAAGTATCGGCGGAAGTACTCGCTTTGAGTGGCTTCGCAAAGTGCCCAAGTGCATGATCGAAATCTGCATCATCGCAAAGGGTTAAGAACCCAGTTGCGGCCGAGTAAGCCGCCGCCTGCTGCGAAGGAACGTCGCTTGCGCATCCTTGGATAAACACGAAGGCAGCCAGAGGCAGTACCCACCGGGCGGCCCATCGCGCCCTGGCGAAGCGGGGGCGGAAGCGATTCATCGTGACGTTTCCTCACTCTCAGTCAAAGTGTTATGCGGGTGACGGATATCACGCGCCTCAGCGATGTAGACGGTTTCGTGAGCGATATGTTCAGCCAGATAAGTGATTTCCTCGAGGCTCTGAGCGATAGCCATTAGGTTGACGTAAGTCCGTGATCCGAAAGGTTGTTCCTCGAGGCGTTCGGTGAAGCTTTCCACAAACTCGCGTCCTGCGGCCGCTAACGATTCTGTTCTCCCTAGTACCCGGCCCGCGCCTACGGTGTCCACATCGCGAAACGCGACGATGGCCTCGCTGAAGAGACGAATCACGCCGTCAAAGTGAGTCAAAAGAGACTCTTGCTCATCGGCAGGGGAGGGGGTTTCAGCTAATTTCCGCGAGCGCCGAGCAATTGACACCGCGTGGTTAGAGGTACGTTCCAAAATGTTACTTAGTTTAATGGTTGCCAGCACGGTGCGCAGATCGGTGATCAGCGGCTGGTAACGCATCAAAATGTCAGTGCCCAGGCGATCCACCTGCTTCTCTAAGAGATCAACTTCATCGTCGTCCGCGATCACGGCGGCAGAAAAATCCTCATCACGTTCCGCGAACCCTGCTCGGGCGTTGGCCAAATTACGACCTACCAGATTAGCCATCAGCGTTACGTCTTCTTTCAACGTATCCAGCGCCTGGTCGAAACCAGGTAGATGATGCTTGAGGCTACTTTCTGACATGCGGAAAGCGTAATGGTTTTGGTGGCTTTTCGCAACGCTGGGAACGCCGTGTTCGGTGGGCTAGATCGTACTCCCGACTTCGCTACAGACAGAGCTGCGAACCCCGGTGAGCCAAAGCTACGCCGGGCCGGCTGTACTCGTCGTCGAAAGGCGCTGGCACGTTGGCAAGGCGTGTTTGGTTTCTGGCGCCTGGAGGGGAGCCGCTTTGGGTCGTGGCCAAGAGACCTCTCGTTGTTTGTCTCGGAGTGTGTATGACCGCAAAACTGGTTAAACAGGCGGCTCCCGCGAACGTTTCTACGCGCGATAGGTCCGTCGGCGTGTAGAGCAATCTAGAATCCCCGAGCGGCACGATTGGACGAAACATCGCGTGCGGTAGTTTCCGGGAGCCGCCTGTTTAGCACCCATATTTGGACTTCCTCGCACCAGAAAGAATATCACGAGATCTTCGGGGACGTGCCAAAGCGGCTCCCCTCCAGGCGTGGGAAGCAAACACGTCCCGTCAACGTGCCAGCGCCTTCGAGGCCCACGACGAGTACGAAGAATCCTCGCGAAACTCAACGAGTCGCCACGGCCCTAACACAAAGAAGATCATCACTCCGGTTCCGACCGCCCGCGTCAACCCTGACGGGCCAAAGCCAACTCTGCATCGATCTTTTTTCGCCAATGGCCGATGCTCTTTTTGTAAAATCGAGCATGGCTTGCGCCCCAACGCCCCATCTCTCTGAGAACCGGCTGGAGGCTTTTGCCGCGCTCGGTAAGCGAATACTCCACTTTTGGCGGAACAATTTTATAGACCTTCCGGTGAATTAACCCGTCTGCCTCGAGCTCGCGAAGCTGCTGTGTCAACATCTTCTTACTAGCGTCGCTGACCAGTTGCCGGAGTTGGCCGAACCGAAGCACCTGCTTGGCCTCGATGTGATAGAGCAGCAGCGGTTTGTACTTCCCGCCCATTACCGCCAGCGTGATCACTACGGGGCAAAAAATCGGTTCGTTCCTAGAATCGCCAACCTCTGTTCCTTTGGTTTCCAATTCGATGATAGGTTACAAAAAGGTGCCTAGTTGTCAAAACGTATCCAAGGTGACAACGTGATGCCCATGAAGATTTTTCTCGTGTTGGCGCATCCGGAACCTCGCAGCTTCAACGGCGCTTTATTCCGGCATGCTCAAAAGCTCCTGGTTGCCGCGGGCCATGAGATCAAGACATCCGAGCTGTACTCGATGGAATTCAACACAGTGTCCAGCCGCCACAATTTTACTAGCGTCAAGGATCCGGATTATTTCAAACCGCAAGTAGAGGAGACGTTTGCTACGGAGATCAACGGGTTTGCGCCGGACGTGGAGCAAGAACTCCAAAAGCTGGAGTGGTGCGACCTCATGATCTGGCAGTTTCCGCTCTGGTGGTTTGGGTTACCCGCGATTCTCAAGGGCTGGGCCGACCGCGTGCTGGCTATGGGGCGCACTTACGGTTATGGCCGCATGTACGATAAGGGTGTCTTTCAAGGGAAACGTGCTCTCCTCTCATTGACCACCGGTGGTGGCAACGAGCACTACGAGAAAGACGGATTTAACGGCGACATCCACAGCATTCTTCGCCCAATCCAAAGAGGGATTTTCGAGTTCGTAGGTTTCTCGGTTCTAGAGCCGCATATTGTCTACGGTCCGGCCCATATGACTGACGACGAGAGAGAGGAAGCTCTGGCCATCTATGCCCGGCGTCTTCAGTCTATCGTCAAAGAGTCGCCTTATGCGGTCGGCGCTTATTAACGGTTCACAGT
>JAFAHI010000410.1 GCA_019237325.1 Verrucomicrobiota bacterium
GTCAGCGGGACGACTAACCCATAGATGAAATAATCCAGGAACAGCGCATACGTGATAACGTAAAACACTTTCCACGAACCCAGACGGCTGACCGAACCCAACATTGGACGTTAAGCCAACTAATTAATTCCTGCCGAAAAGCCGCAGATACTAAAGCGTCCTGGGAAGAGGGTCTCCTGAGCGACCAAATTCGGAGAAGGCCAAAACCTTAGCGCTTTAACATGAGCAGTTCAAGGCGTTCAGGAGGCGCCACCCTGGGGCGGTGGCCTGGCAAGCGGGGCAACGCTCTACGGCGGTCGTCAGTAAACGAACGGCACGAGACGATTCGTTCTCAGCCGGTAGTTCCGATATTCGTCGCCAAAATGACCTTCTAGAAATCGTTCTTCGTCGTTCATCCGGCTAACCAGGAACAGGAAGAGAGGAATGATGAAGATCAATCCAATGGCGCTGCGGAAAATCAGCACCAAGCCAATCATCGTGGCGATCAGTCCCGTGTAACTTGGATGCCGGATATAGCGATAGAGACCATCGGTCTTGAGTTGATGATCCGGTTGAATCGCGACTAACCCGCTGAAACGCTTGCCCAGAACGAAGACAGCGGCCAACCGAAGAAGCGAGCCGGCAAAAAATAAGAAGAGACCAAAATAACGAACGGCATCGCTGTCAATCACCCAAATATCGCGCCGATCGCAATAGGGCGGGATTAAGGTCAGGAGCAAGAGAACCAAACCAAACCCATAAAGTATGGTCTTGCTGGCTGAAGAATGTTTCTCGCCGCCACTAAGGCCGGAACTACCCGAAAACCAAGCAAGAATAAGCAACAAGAACGAACCGATGACGAGCCAGGTCCGGGCCGGATGCGAGAAAAAGCTATTCCAATCGCCCCAAGCAAGAATGGTAAGGGCCAGTTGGATGATCACGCTGATGGTGGATATGATAACGATCCGGATGCTCACGACAGTCCTCCTGACACAGAAACAATAGCGGCAAAAGAGCGCAAAGAACGCAAAGAAAAGACGAGGAGCGCTGGGCAAAAGTATCACGCTGGGTAGTTAGCGGGAGCCGCCTGCTTTCACCTGTTGCGGTTGGACTTGCGCTGGGAAAAATTTTACGAGTTCGTCTGCCGCGCACCAAAGCGGCTCCCCTCCAGGCTTTTTTTGCGTTCTTTGTGTTCTTTTTCGGCTATTCCGGTTTCCCAGACCTCACCTACCGCCGCCGCCCCCCTCCCCTCGACACTGTCCGCGAACGGCTTATAGTCCTGGACAAGTCGGCCTCGGAAGAGAGGCGCGCTCCAGAGGCTCAGACAGAGATGTCAGCAGATGTATTTATCAGCCATTCAAACAAAGACAAGACGATCGCAGAAGCCATTTGCCATCAACTAGAGGCAAATGGTATCCGATGCTGGATCGCTCCTCGGGATATCCAATTCGGGTCGGACTGGACAGAGGGAATCACACAAGGAATTTCTTCGTGCAAGGTATTCGTGCTGGTTTTCTCGGATTCGGCGAATACCTCCGATCATGTCCGGCGTGAAGTCGCCAAAGCGTTTTCACTCGGTTTGGCGGTGATTCCATTTCGGACTGAGGATGTCGCTCCCAACCGGAGCCTCAGTTATTTCCTGGAAACGGTTCATTGGTTGGACGCTTTCCCCTCCCCAACGGAAAGCTATTTTGGGACGTTGACGGACCAGATACAGCGATTGTTGGAACAGCCCGTTGCCGCCAATGGAGATGGCGGAAAACATGGCTTAAGGCAAGTCGCCGCGGTAGCAGCTCCTGCGGAAGTTCCAGCGGTGCAAACGGTGTCGAAGCCGCCGGCCTCGCAAGCGAAGCCTGCTCCGAGACTGGAACCGAAGAAAGGCAACGGTTTAAAAAGAACGTTTGTCCGATTTAATTTGGTGTTTTTGCCGATTTTGGCGGCGGCAATCGGCGCCACCGCGGCAATTGTGCGCAGCAACCTGCAAGAAGGGGCTCAACAGCAAGTTGTGTCGATGGCCAAAGTTATGTTGGAGACGGCTCGAGCTTCTCGAAAGTATACTACCGAACAAATTGCGCCTTTGTTGGAAACCTTGCAGCCGTTAGATCAACAGTTTCATCCGCAATCGATCCCGTTTTACGCTGCCACGGAAGCATTCAATTATTTTAGGCAGACTCACCCCGATTTCGCGTACAAAGAAGCCGCGCCGAATCCGACTAATCCGCGGGATCGAACGGTTGATTGGGAAGCCGACATCGTTAACGAGTTCCGAAACGACACGTCGAAGAAGGAGTTGATCGGCCGGCGGGATACACCGCTTGGACCTTCGCTTTTTATCAGTACTCCTATCAAGGTCGATGACGCCAGCTGTTTGCAGTGCCACAGCACACCGGATAAAGCGCCCCCCGGAATGGTGAAGCTTTACGGGACCGCAAACGGGTTCGGTTGGCAATCTGGCGATATTGTCGGAGCTCAGATTGTCAGTGTACCGGCAGCGCTAACGGAGAAACTCGCGGACAATGCTTTCCAATCGATTTTTTGGTGGCTGATCGGAATCGGCGTTGTGGTGTTCGGCGTAACGAATGGAGTGCTATTTTGGGCGCTGCGCAGCGCCCAACGAATAAGCGCATAGCCATAGGCCTGGAGGCGGAAAGAGCAGACAAGACCTGGAGGGGAGCCGCTTTTGGTCGTGCGCGTACGGGCAAATATCCTTTATCTCAGCGCGTGCCCGTCTGGAAAACGTGGAAGCAGGCGGCTCCCGGAAATTACCCACGATTTGCCACGTCTGCCGATCCATTCGTGAATCAGCGGCAATGGCGGAGCCGCGTCGAACCCTGGGTCATGGTATCACGCCGGGTAGCTTCCGGAGCCGCCTGCTTTCACATTTTCCAGACTGGCTCGCGCTGCGACAAAAGATATTAGACCGCCGGGCACGACCAAAAGCGGCTCCCCTCCAGGGGCCGTTGTCACTTCTTCACTGCGGCCACTGCTGAAATGGCGTCGATTAAGCCGAAGCCATCGCCTTGTTGATACGTGTGGGTCGCCGGGCCTGTGTCAAAAGCGCCGGTGATGGTCTGGCTCGAGGTCCCCGACACTTGGGCGGTAAAGGTTCCACCGTCGACTAGGTCAAGGGCATCGACTCCGACTCCGGACTCGGTCTGAGTATTACCTTTAAAGGTTCCAATCTCATTCTGTCCGATCGTGAAGCTGAAAGAAGCGCCATTTGTGAACACACCTTTCTTGAACTTCAGCGTGAACGCCTGCGTAGCGCTGGACGCCGGCTCGATGAGAACATCCGACGCCCTGAAACCGTTAACGGTTCCTACAACGAAAGATTTTGGCTTTGTGTCAAAGACCAGGCCAGCCTTGGAACCATCGATGGTAACGCTATCAACGTATTCGTTGGATGGACCCGAGTAACTTATCGTTAAGTAAGTCGGTCCGAAATAAGACGAACCAAGAGCGGTAACGGTAATACTGCTTTGGCCACCTGAGCCCTTAGCATTGGCCGTCTCATCGAAACCGCGTCTCGGCAACGCGGTATTTTCAAGGACAGATCGCACCCGGTCAGCATTCAGCGACAATGGGCCGCCAGCAGCCTGCAACATCAATGCCACTACTCCCGCTACGGTTGGAGCGGAAGCGCTCGTACCGAAGAATGCGAAAGGATAATTGTAATAGCCCGGCGAAAAAAAGGAGGTTGTAACTACTCCGTCCACACCAGCTACCTCCGGTTTCAGCCGTAGTTCAGGCGTTGTCAGACGAGCTCCGGATGCATCGAAATAGATGTATGCCGGCCCGGGAGTTGTGTAGTTCTCGATCTCAGTTTTGTAGGGCGGCGTTGGTTTCCAATTAAAATCATACGCCGCCACTGCAATTGCCGATGCCGCTGCCGGATGCCCGTAAATAATTGGGACGTTCAATGGAGCCGGCTGAAAATAGGTACCGATAATGGTACTTAATCCATCCAGGGTGGTATACATCGCCAATTGATGAGTGGCAGGCGCCGGCGGAGCTTTCGGGTCGGTCTGAGTCGTCTTGGTGAACGCGATCTGGTAAACGGTGCCTAAAGTCAGGGCGCGGGTGGACTTAAACGGTTCCTGGGTTTTGAAGGCATTATGAGTGCCGCTCAGCTCCCGTAAAAAGTTACCGTCTGCGTCGAAAACGAGGAAGTTATAATCAGTGGTAATACCATCATCCTGATCGAACAGATCGTCCCACTGCAGAAACAAATTATATCGATAATTTGAAGGCCCAGGCACTACTATCGTCGTTACAGGTTCTGAGCCGCTGTTTGGGTTCCAGTTATGCCAGCCGCCTGCGGTCAATGCAGGATCAAGGTAGTTCGGCGAGCTCTTATCGGTAACATCCAGTTTGAGATTACCGTGATGGCCCTTGGCCCGCACGTCCGCGTCCGTCAACTCGCGGTAAGCACTGCGATAGCCATTGTTGCCATCGTTACCTGCCGATGAAGTGTAAATGACCCTTTTCCCGGGTAAGGCCGTGCTCGTCACAACTTCATCGACCGCTTGCGAAACGATCCCGTCGGAAAATACCGGTTCATCGTAATAGCCGACGTCATCGTCGATAATATCGCAATTCGCTTCGGTCCTCAGTCGGACGATGTTGTTCGCAAAGTTGACTTCGCTGGGATTAGCGGTGGCAAATGCTTCATTACAACCAGGTGCTTCCGCGTAAGCGATCAGACAGATGGCGCGACCTTCATCGCTTCCAGGATGGCCCGGACGGCCGGAATCTTGAACGACATTCACAACCGGCAAGTAACTGTCCTTTTCATCCTGCTCAGCCGTGGTCCTGGGCGGATTTTTGGCAAACCGGGCGGTGTTGAAGCTATCGGACAGCACGCCGATGGTGATGCCTTCGCCGGTCAGACCTTCTTGATTGAGCACATCTGTGTGCAAAACTTCCCGACTTTGAGAGGAATATTTGCCGGCACGTTTAACCGGTTCGTTTTCCATGGTTAAAGCGCGCACTCCGACAATACTGGCCGTATTGTCCAATTGGTCGGTGGGAACGTAGGCGGCTAAGATGCCGTGACGATAGGTCGCGTTACGACCAAGAATTACCCCCTGCTAAGATTCGACCTGCTGCGCCA
>JAFAHI010000673.1 GCA_019237325.1 Verrucomicrobiota bacterium
AATGGGTCTGGGAAAAACCGTGCAAACGCTGGCCTTTCTCAGATCCGTGGCCGGTACTTCGTTAATCGTGTGTCCGGCTTCATTGCTGTTCAACTGGCGCCGGGAAGTGGCCCGATTCGTTCCTGAACTCAAACTGCTTACGCTAGAGGGCGCTGTCCGGCACAGCCGATTCGAGGAAATCTCCCAGCACAATCTAGTGCTGACCAGCTACCCGCTGCTCCGGAGGGATTCGGCCCTGTATCGTGAACTTCATTTCGGCGCGGTGGTGTTGGACGAGGCGACGCACATCAAAAATCCAGACACCCAAAACGCCCAGGCAGCCATGGCGCTCCGAGCGAATCACCGGTTCGTCCTTACCGGAACGCCGGTGGAAAATTCGGTGCGCGATCTTTGGTCCATTATGAATTTCGCGTTACCCGGTTATCTCGGGGATCGGGACGAGTTTAGGGAACGTTATGAGCTACCGATTAGCCGTGGCTCGCAACCAGAGCGGGAACGATTGGCCAAACGGTTGCGGCCGGTGATGTTACGCCGGCTCAAGCGGGAAGTGGCGCGTGATCTCCCGGAAAAGATCGAGCAAATCGCGTTTTGCGATCTCACGGCCGAACAACGGGAGCTTTACGCCAAGCTGCAACGCGAGGGCCGACAAAAGGTAGAAACACTCGCCAGCGAAAAGAAGAGCGGCGCGGCTCGGGTTGCTATGCTGACGGTGTTACTCCGTTTGCGTCAGGCTTGCGGCGATCTCCGGTTATTGGGCGAGACGCCGGAAAACCGTTCTGGGAAGTTGGACTTGCTTATGGAGCTCATCGAAGAGGCGATGGACGGCGGTCACCGGATGCTCGTGTTCAGCCAGTTTGTCAGCATGCTCGGCTTGATTGAGGAAGAACTAAAAAACGAAGAGATCAATTATTGTTATCTGGACGGCGAAACTAAGGATCGAGCAGGCGTGGTCGACCAGTTCCAATCCGGTTCTGAAATACCGGTCTTCTTGATCAGCTTGAAAGCCGGCGGCACCGGTTTGAACCTGTCCGCTGCGGATACGGTTTTGCATGTCGATCCCTGGTGGAACCCCGCGGTCGAAGATCAAGCCACCGACCGAGCCCACCGCATTGGCCAGACTCAGGTAGTGACTTCCTATAAACTGATCACCCGCGGCACCGTGGAAGAAAAGATCTTAGATCTGCAAAAGAAGAAACGCGAAATCATCGATGCCACCGTCGAAAGCGAAGAACCGATGATGACAGGCCTTTCGATCGAAGAAATCGCCAGCCTGCTCGAAGAGTAAAGATGGGACTTTTGTCCCGGAGGGACTGAATGACCGTAGCCAGGCACTTCACTGCCTGGGATCGGTTACAAAGAAGCCCCGTGCTGTAGGGACGGTTTGGTTTGGCCGCCTTTGCTCCAATCGGATGGTCTTCTGGGAGCCTCGCCCTACCAGCGTTTGCCGCGTTCGCGAATTCAGTGTTCGTTCATGGCGTTTCCGCTAGAACACCACCAAAATGAACGAAGACTATCAAGATCGATGGACTGCCGTGGACGAATATCTGACCGATTTGTTGATTCCTTCCGACCCGGCACTGGAGGCAGCGCTTGAAGATAGCGATGCCGCCGGCCTCCCGGCGATTAGCGTGACGCCGACCCAAGGAAAGCTTTTGTGGCTGTTCGCGCGACTGATCGGTGCGCAAAAAATATTGGAGCTCGGTACTCTGGGCGCCTATAGCACGATTTGGTTGGCTCGAGCTTTGCCGAAAGATGGCCGTTTGATCACGATGGAAGCAAGCCCGGATCATGCGAAGGTAGCCGCCGCTAACCTTCAACGGGCCGGCCTTAGCGACCGAATTGAGCTGCGGGTTGGCCGCGGATTAGATCTGTTGCCGGTACTAGCCACCGAAGGGATCGCGCCGTTCGATCTCATCTTCATCGACGCGGATAAGGTTAACACCCCTGATTACTTCGTTTGGGCGCTGAAATTATCCCGCCCTGGTACGCTCATCATCACGGATAACGTAATTCGTAAGGGAGCAGTCGCCGATGCCAAGAGTAAAGACGCGAACGTTGCCGCGATGCGTCGTTTCTTTGAGCTGCTGGCAAAGGAAAAAGGGGTTTCCGCGACCGCTATTCAAACGGTCGGCAGCAAAGGGTATGACGGGTTTGCGATTGCGATTGTGAGCGGTTAGCACGCCTAGCTTATTTTCGAATTGCCCCGTGCTCCGTGCCAAAAACGCAGAATCTCAATCCGGTCATCTTTAACGGCGTAAACAATGATTATCGGGCGCTCGATCAAAGCACGGATATTTGATCTCTTTCGAATTCGATGCCCGGATTCCGGGAATGCTCGCAATACCTCGGTTCTTTCGCGAAGCCGCGTTATATATCGCTGAGCTGCCGCTGGATTATCTTCGGCGATAAAGTTCGCGATTTTCGACAAGATCTGCCTCTGCTCGAGCGGTTAACTCGATTTCCAACCGAACCTTTCCTCGAGGCGCTTCACAACGTCCTCTAGCAAGCTTTTTGGTTCAGTTTCGGCGGATCGGACCCCTTCGTCTACTGCTGCGAGGAATTCTGGGCTTTCTTCGACATCCTGGATCTCGAGCCAATGCCGTAGCTCAGCCCGGTCCTTTGGAGCTAGCTGTTCAATGGCGCTTTGGATCTCAGTCAGACTGCTCATCTGTGACAGAATACCTGATCTACCGAAGGATCTCAAAGTATACCAAGTTCCGAGTCGACGGCTGAAAACCCGGAAACCCGACTAGAAACGATTACGAACGAACGGTATAACCTCTTATGAAAGCGACCTTTCTGGGACACGCGACGGTCTATCTCGAGACCAGCAAAACGAAGATTGTGATCGATCCATTCTTGACGGGAAACCCTAAAGCGTCTGCGAAAGCAGATGATTTGGAGCCGGATTTTATCGTGCTCACGCACGGACACGGTGACCATATTGGTGACGCGCTGCCTATCGCGAAACGCACGGGGGCCACGATCATTTCAACGTACGAGTTAGCAACTTGGCTGGGTAGTCAAGGTGCCAAAGCTTCACCCCAAAATCATGGCGGCTGGTGCAAATATCCGTTCGGCGCCGTCAAATTCACACAAGCGATCCATAGCTCGTCGGTACCGGATGAAAACGGGCGTCCTATCTACCTGGGTGAGCCCGCCGGCGCAATTATCCAGATCGAAGGCAAAACCGTGTTTCACGCCGGTGATACCGCTCTTTTTTCAGACATGAAATTGATCGGAGACGAAGTGGCCATCGACCTCGCATTTCTACCTATCGGCGAACATTTCGTTATGGGGCCCAAGGACGCTGCCAAAGCCGTCGAATTCCTCCATCCGAAGGTCGTGGTTCCGATCCATTACGGCACATTCCCGCCTCTAGTCGGTGACCCAAAAGAGTTTGCCCGCTTGGCTGAAGGCAAAGCGAAAGTCGCGATCCTCCAGCCGGGAGAGAGTGTTGAGGTGTGAGAAGTGAGAGATGAGAAGTGAGAGGTGAGAAGTGAGAGATGAGAAGTGAGAGGTGAGGGGGGCGCCGTTTCCGGCGTTTCTTGGCGTTGCATTCCGCGTTGTAGCTGAAACGTGTGTGGTAGATGCCGAAAGATCTGAACCCGCGACCGAAGGAATAAGGGCTTTCGACGCTCTTTCGTTGGCGACGCCCATTCGCCCGCCGAGCCGGGCGTTCGGCATGGCCTCGACCGAGCGGTAAAAATAGAGCGGTGGAGTAGGAATCATTTGGTGATGGCACACCCAGCACCGCGGCTCCGACTTCGCCAGCGGTAACCGAGCCGGCGAGGTACAACCGGCACAGGCTACGTCGGACAAGTCAGCACTTGGTTCGGCGTGGCGGACGAAAGATCGGCGGCGGGCCAACCTCTTTGCTTGTGCGATCAGGTCTTTCGGGAGGCTCGCCCCACCAAATTGCACGCCGACAAACGCCAAACCTCTTATCTGTCACTTTCGCGTTAATTCGTGTGCATTCGCGGTTTCGAATTCCGAACTGTAGCGTTTCTACCTCAAAAA
The DNA here is from genome assembly GCA_019237325.1 of Verrucomicrobiota bacterium. Taxonomy (GTDB): domain Bacteria; phylum Verrucomicrobiota; class Verrucomicrobiia; order Chthoniobacterales; family JAFAMB01; genus JAFAVN01. The sequence goes on from JAFAHI010000673.1 coordinate 4,021, forward strand.
ATTCGTCAAAATTCAGGTTGAAACCGAAAGGATTCGGTTTCATTTCTTTATCACAACGAAAACCAAACGAAAGTCAGTCGCATCTTGACGCCCCCCAAACTTAGATCCCCGCACTGGCCCTCCGGAGAACCAGTGATCGAGCCTGCCCCCTAAGCGCCACCCATTTACTGATCACTGATTACTGACATACTGGTTACTGATTAC
>JAFAHI010000176.1 GCA_019237325.1 Verrucomicrobiota bacterium
GTCTCCCCTTGGTCAATCTTGGGCTTTTCGGGAGCCTCGCCCCACCAAAATGCCGCCCCCCTCCTGAATTCTGGCTCCTGGCTCCTAAAAAATTCCCTTTCCAGTTCTAGCTTCGGACCTTAGAGAATGACTTGCACATGAAGAAAAATGGTCATGATCCCCGTGAATTTTCGGCGCCGGTTGTTGATGGGCCTGAGCGCGCGTTCAGCCGCGGGATGTTGTACGCCGTAGGTTTTAAAAAAGAGGACTTTAAGAAACCAATCATCGGAGTGGCTTCTACCTGGTCTGAAGTCACACCGTGTAACGTTCATATCGACAAGCTGGCTCGCGAGGTCGTGCAAGGCGTTGAAGGCGCCGGCGGCAAATCGATTACTTTCAATACCATCACCGTTTCGGATGGGATTTCGATGGGGACCGAAGGGATGAAGTATTCGATGGTTTCACGCGAGATCATCGCGGACTCGATCGAAGCCGTGAGCGCAGCGGAAGGCTTTGACGGAGTGGTAGCCGTGGGCGGATGTGACAAGAATATGCCCGGTTGTCTTATGGCGCTGGCTCGGCTTAACCGGCCGTCAGTTTTCGTTTATGGCGGTACGATTTTACCCGGCTGTTTGAATGGCCGTAACCTGGATATCGTTTCCATTTTCGAAGCGGTCGGAGCTCATTCCAGCGGCAAGATCTCGGATAGAGAACTTGAGGAGGTTGAATCCTGCGCGATCCCTGGACCGGGATCATGCGGCGGTATGTATACCGCGAACACCATGGCTTCAGCGATAGAAGCCCTGGGTATGAGTTTGCCCAATAGCTCGGCGCAGGCTGCGATTTCCGAGGAAAAACTGGCTGACTGCCGGGGAGCAGGGGCCGCTGTCCTCAACCTGATAAAAAGAGGGATCCGCCCTTCTGATATCCTTTCCAAAGAATCATTTGAGAACGCCATGACCGTGGCCATCGCCTTAGGAGGCTCGACTAACGCGGTCTTACATCTGTTAGCGATCGCTCACACTGCCGGGATCCGGCTTAAGCTGGATGATTGGACTCGGATCGGGAAACGAGTCCCGGTGTTGGCTGACCTTAAACCCAGCGGCCGTTACACCATGTGGGAACTGGTGCAGATCGGCGGCATCGTGCCAATGATGAAGGTCCTGCTGCAGGAAGGACTCTTGCACGGCGATTGTCTGACCGTCAGCGGAAAAACTTTGAAACAGAATTTGGCTGCCGTTAAGCCGTATCCGAAAGGGCAGGAGATTGTTCGCCCATTGAAGAACCCCATCAAAGCTGAGAGCCATCTGGTGGTTCTTTACGGGAACCTGGCGCCGGAAGGAGCGGTGGCCAAAATTTCGGGCAAAGAGGGCCTGCGGTTCTCCGGCGTTGCCCGAGTATTTGAATCGGAAGAGAAAGCCTTACGCGCCATCCTGGATGACAAAGTCAAAAAAGGGGATGTCATTGTGATTCGATATGAAGGGCCGAAGGGCGGCCCGGGTATGCGCGAGATGCTTTCCCCGACCTCGGCGATCATGGGGAAAGGTTTAGGGAAAGAGGTCGCGTTAATCACTGACGGCCGGTTCTCAGGTGGCAGCCACGGCTTTGTTATCGGCCATGTGACCCCGGAAGCTTTTGTGGGCGGACCGCTCGCCGTGGTGAAGAACGGCGACCCGATCGCCATCGATGCCGAGAAGAGAACGATCGATTTGAAGATCTCAAAAGCAGAGCTCCAACAGCGACTAAAAGACTGGAAACCGCCGAAACCCCGGTATCCGAGGGGTGTTCTGGCAAAATACGCGGACCAAGTGAAGCCGGCTTCGCTAGGAGCGGTGACGGACTAGAGAAGCGAGCGCCCTGGAAGTGGCGCCCGAGGCGCGGCACGTTGATAGCCTCTACCGTTTCCTAAAGCTCGATCGTCGGGTCCGCTTGTTTTCGCCGCGACGGCTCCGACCGTCTTTAGCCATCGCACCGTGCTGTTCCCACAAATTCGTTCCAACCAATCCAACCCGTTCGTAATCGAGTAAAACCGCGGCTGAATCCGGAGCTCCAGGCGTTCATTCTCGACCGCCTCCAGCAAGCCCCAGCCCGGTGGCGCCCTTTCCGATCTTACCAACCCAACCGGAGCGACCAAAAAGTGGAGATTAGCCAATCGGTACCGGGTCACCCTCTCAAACTTCGTGTTACCCTCTAACTTCCGCTGCAACGCCATGATTCTACGGGTAACTCGACGATAACCGGAGTGCGGTAGCGTTTCTGGATCGAACGAGTCCCACTCCGGAAAAAGCGAGCTCGGCGTCCGGGCATTCGGAAAGTGAACCGCTAGCAACCGCTCCAGATTTTGGCGCCGTTCCTGCAGTCCGCGGAGCTCAATCTCAACCGCAGCAGTCTGGGCCGAATCCCGATAAAAATCCGGCCGGTTCTGTTTGCATTCAAACAGAGCGACAAGCGGAGGCTCCTGATCTTCGGCCGGCCGATAGCCAGCCACATCCACCCGATAGGGAGAACGGGGCGCTCGAACCTCGAACGAAATACAGTTGAAACCACGCTCGTAAGCCCAATCAAGAGCCAGTCGCTTCAGGAGCCAATGCTCCTCGGTTTCATTTCGAGGACCGGGGACCACAGAAGCTTACCATCGGCCACGGGAAAGTTTCGGCAAGGCGCTATGACAAGCGTGCAACGGGCTCGCTCTCGCTGGATTTTGTCCTGAAAGGACTTAAGGACAAAATCCACCGAAACCTAGGCGCCTTCTGAGGATTGCTTCAGCCGCGCCGAATGGCGCCTGCCCAGAGCAAGCCAAGCATTAAACCCATCGAACGGACTACTTGCTAAGCGATTCTTTCCCTTCGCCACCAAAGGAACCGACATACATGACGAGCTCGTCGTCCATGCGCATGTAATCGTAACGGGCCGGTACTTCGGTGACCGTGTATAGCCGGCCATGGATCACCCGATGCCGGATCGCGTCATAAACCGCAATGACCCGAGTGGGCTGGCTCCCGTCATACGCGACGCCGTAGTGACCTAAGCGTCGGGCGGCTTTCGCGATAGAAGCTGGCTCTTTGGAGGCTTGCTCCGCGGTGAGCGGGCCGGCATCGACCCCGATGTAGCGGACCACATAAGCCTTTTGTACCGCTTCCAATTTACCGGAGGTCAGAAAAGTCTCAGCGATTTCTGCAGCTGCTGCCGCCTGCGATGAGGTGATCCCATAACGTCCTACCACCACGTTATTCGGGTCCTCAACCATGAACTTAGTCTTCGCAAGGACCGCAGGCGCCAGAAGAATCGTAAAAGCACAGAAGGCCACACGAAGTTTCATCGTGGCCGGAGTCTAGTTAATGCGGGCTTTGGATGTCAATGCCACTTACGGAATCGTCCTCGTACTCGTTCTCGGCAGCCCGACTAGACTAACTCCGCTCGAAACGAGCTAAGCGTTGTCACGAAGCTGCACGCCTTGGAGGGGAGGCGCTTTACGAGTTGGCAGCTCTATAGGTTTGTCGCAGGCGCCTCCCGGGAACGTTTCGCGGTGGGCCACGTTTAACCAAATTTGAGCTTGCCACGCCATTCGTCCTTGACCTCGAGGGGAATTTTCCAGGGCGACTGCGCTCGGATTATGAAGTACGACCGCCTTCGAAGCGGAGACACTACATCCGTACCGGGAGCCTCGTAATCGCGTTCAGATGTGGCGCACGGCGAAACGTTCCCGGGAGGCGCCTGCTGCAAATGGATAGAGCTGCCGAGACATGAAGCGCCTCCCCTCCAGGCGTGCAGCTCCGCGGTCGGCTAGAGACCGGATCTGACCTAGTAGCCGGGGAAACGTTGTCGAAGACGACGACGAGTACGAGGACGATATGGGATGCCTTACGGTAAACAGCGGGACATCGCGTCCAACAACGGCTTGACCGTGTCGACCGTCTCATCACCCATATTCGAGACTCGGAAACTTTTCCCTTTGATCTTTCCGTAGCCGCCGTCAATCTGGAAACCGAATTCGTCTCTCAATTTTTTAGTAAAATGGGGGACATCGATCTCGCGATTGTTCCGAACGCAAGTGAGGGTCACGGAGCGAAAACCGTCCTTGGCGAAAAACTCAAAACCGTTTGCTTTCACCCATTCATGCACGATGGCATTCGTCTCCCGGTGACGCCGGAACCGGTTCTCTAGACCTTCATTAAAGATATCTTCCAGCTTGGAACGAAGCCCAAAAATATGGGCGATACTCGGGGTGCTCGGAGTCATGAATTCTTCTCCGTTCTTTTTGAATTCCAAAAGGTCGAAATAATATCCGCGCCCCGAGACCTGGGCCGCCCGTTCCATGGCTTTGTCCGAGCAAGCAAAGAGCGAAAACCCGGGCGGTAACGCCAAGGCTTTTTGGCTGCCCGTGACCATCATATCGATCCCCAGCTCATCCATCGGAATCGGCACTGCCGAGAAAGACGAAACCGTATCCACAATGAACATCACATCCGGATATTTCTTCAGCACGGCGCTGATCTCGGCCAACGGGTTCATCAACCCGGTCGAGGTTTCGTTATGAATCAAGGTCAAAGCATCGAATTTCCCGGTCGCTAAAGCCTGATCCACCGCGGCGGGATCGACGGGTTGTCCCCACTCGACTTGCAAAGCAGTCGCTTCTTTCCCGCAGCGCTTGCTGACATCATACCACTTATCGGAGAACGCACCGCACATGCAGTTCAGCACCCCTTTATTGACCAGGTTACGGACAGCTCCTTCCATGATCCCCCAGCCGGAAGAGGTCGAGAGGTAAACTTGTTTGTTACTCTGGAAGAGCGATTGCAGGCGCGGATGAATCTCGCGGTACAGATTCTTAAAATCGCCGCTGCGATGCCCGATCATGGGCGTGGTCATCGCCGCGAATGTCTTCGCCGACACTTCAACCGGCCCCGGAATAAAAAGCTTAACTGTTTTCGTCATGATTTAGGTTCCCCTTAGTACGTTACGTCTTGTATGTACCCTGTTTCCTCCTGGAAGGCGTAATGTGGGGCAGGTGCGGGAAAACTCAAGGGACGACGCGGTAGGGACGAGCTCCTGCTCGTCCGGTGATTGGCCGAAGATCGGGATTCCGAAAATGATCACGGCCGCGCTCGCGGTCTAGCGGTGCCTTCATATTGAAAACACTGCCCTGCTAAGGTCGCGAACACGGTCACTGCCGAAGTGCTCAATCAGCTTCGCTTTTATCTCCCTGAAAATTCGCCTGCTGAGTATCGTCGCGCCAACCGGTGTGGGCCCGCTGATATCGAGCTCCAAACGACTGGGATTTGTATGTTGCCATAGCAGGATGAAGACGAGACCAGTTGAAAAGCTGCCTTTCTTGCCGCCCTCGTATGATGCAATCATATCGGAGCTTACGAGTCTCTCAGGCTCAAGGTCGTACTCTTTGGCAATGTCAGCCAGCAGCTCTTTCACGTAGAGGACGTCGGTCGAGTCAATCAAGAGGCCGCCGCTTTTCGGACGCACATCCACGATCTGCATTTCAACACATCCGCTCAGCGTCAAAATGACTAGCGTCACGATCAGAACAGCATGGGTAAATATGCGCATTTTGCTTTAATGACGTGGCGCTAATTATTCCCGCAGCCATCGGCGACCGGAATCAGTAACCATGCATGATAAGCATGAACATTTGCCTCATCGGTATACCAGGCTAACCGCTGATTAGGGACATATTCGGCAACCCTGCTCAGGCCGCGGACGCGGTCGCTTGCCGCAAACGGAGCAACGCAAACAGGAATGAGGCGGATAAGCCTGCGAGTCGGGACACGCCGAAGCCATGATCAAGAGACACCGGCGGCATGACTTTTAAAAATACCGTCTCAATAATAGATATCGAGGATGGCGTTAACCGCCCCGCCGTAGCCGATCCCGGTTTGTACACCGCAAGACGTCGCGGCGTTTGTGACCGTCCACTGCATTGAAGGCGGGTAACCGTTTGTTAGCACGATATTGACCGAGTACATCTCGGTGTAAGCCGTATTCGGAAAGTCGGTGCACTGATCGAGTCCGTACACCTCCAGAGTGCCGGTGCACCAAACCAGCTGTCGAATGTCTCTTACCGTTAAAATGGATGCATCGATCCCGTAGAAATCGGACTTGTAAGTGCACAACGCACGCTTCTTCTTGATGAGGGAAATCTGGCCCCCTAGGAACTGCCCCGGACTAACATAGGTTAATGGAGTGACATAAGCATCCTGATTATCCTTGAACACGTACCAGCTCGCGACCGACCAGTACTCTCCACCTCCCGCCGCGCTGGTTCCGTACTGTAAAACCGGTTGTAGGATCGCGTTGCCGCTGGCTGGTTCGATGCTGTTAAATAGGAAAATCGTTTGTCCGTCGTAGGTCGATGGTGCGGGAGGAACATTCCAGTCCGCAACATAATAGGCAACCGGCGTACCCGTGTCATTGTACCAGCTGGCGAAGGTAACCCAACCGTTGTCGGTGAACGGTATCGTTGGTTTGTTTAAACTGACTGGTTTAGGAAAATCGATATGGTCCCCTGTGGTCGGATTTTCCATCCGCATATGTTCGTCCGGCATGCGGACCAACTCATAGCCCGTTGGAACTTGGTGTACATTTGCGCCATCCATGTAACCAAATGGAGTTAGGACTTTTGCATACGCTTGAGCGGCAGCATCGTGCATCGCAAAAGGGAGTGACAAAGTTAGTAGAACGCTTCCTGCGAAAGCACGATATCCGGGGCCGTTCGGTAGCATGAAACCGAATCTGACCAGAAACAACGCTCGATAGCAATCCAATACGGCAGACTGAATCGCGGCGTAGCTAACGACAGAAGGAGGAAACCGATGAGCACAATGATTGCTTTGTTTACGCTCACCCATGAAATCGACGGAGCAGATTCAAAGCTGATTAAAGACGTGGCCGGTGGATGGTCCTTCATCTTGGCAAGCTTAAAGACGATGCTCGAGACCGGCGAGCCGCTGGAAGAGACGCGCCACTGGCCGAGCGGACTTTGATCTGCTGACGCTTCCCCAAGAACACTTCGGCGGCCGGGGCGAGCGTGACTCGGTTCGTTTCTGATCGGCCGTCACCGCGCTGAGGCTGGAGACACGGGCTTATCGCGCCCAAACCGCTGTCTGAAAACTGCGCTGGGACCATGGACTTCCCTGATTGACCTTCCGCGATCCTAGGTTAACCTTCCCATCCTTCAATCCGGTGCTTTTGCGCTCGTAGCTCAGCTGGATAGAGCAAGGGATTTCTAATCCCTGGGTCACAGGTTCGAGTCCTGTCGAGCGCGATTTCGGCTTTCGATTCAAGCTGGCTGCAGTGCTAAGGCAGCGAAGCCCAAGATAGACAAACGGACCGCTGCGGTCGTATCAGAGCTATTCCTTAATTTGCACAACGCCGAGTTGATGGCGACCGACGTCCAGGTCGTGGCACCGATTGAAGGAGTGGCTGCCGGGAAGATCTCTGAACAAGGGCTGATCTCGTTCTTTGAAGCGTACACACAAGGTGATCGCTAATGTCCGGCCTGCTACACAAAGCCGGCAGGCCTGTGCTCAGCGAACTTTGAGTCGTTGAGGAGAAATCTATGACCCACGAATCAAAGACCAATGCGCTTAATCTCGAGCTCACCAACGAAAAGGTCGAGAGAATCTATCACGATTGGGACGCTGCTCTCGCGCGTCTCGAAGAATTACCTCCGGAAAGATTAGACGAAGGCGTGGAGGACCTGCTGGCCCTTTACGCCAAAGACGCGATCATAGAAAGCCCGCTAATTCCCCATTTGACCGGTACCGAACGGGGTGTGCTCCAAGGACATGAGGAGATGCGACCGTTTTTTCGCGAAGTCGGGCGGCGTAAACCCAGTCTCAGAAAGTATTATCGAAGGGGGTATTTCACGGACGGAAAAAAGCTGATCTGGGAATATCCCCGTCAAAAGCCGGACGGAGAGCAAATGGATTTCGTGGAATCGATGGAATTAAATGATCAGGGTCTGATCCAACACCATGCCGTTTATTGGGGGTGGCGAGGTGTAAATGTGATGCTGGCCGACGCGTATAGACGTTAGACAGAGAAGACGCTCAAAATCCGAACAGGGTGCTTGCACGTTGCGCGGAGCGGAATCGGATCTTATACTAACGCTTCTGTTTCAGCGGGTAGGCCGTTTCGCCATTAGGTGGTTTCGGCCGCCTGCCACGGATTAACGGTCGGCCGGAGTTGTCGAGCTCGCTCACGGATGTATCCCAGGATGGAATGAAAGACTTAAGATATGTTTTATGTCCACATCCAGCGGGAAAGCGTTTCGGGGCCAGTTTTTTCCTAGTTATTTTGTCGCCGTTATTGTGGTGTGGCTGGCGGTCCTGATCACGCTTTGCTTAGGCCCGGCTCTGAAACACACCCTCACCTTTTTCTTCTGCGCCGTCATGCTTTCAAGTTGGTATGGCGGACTCTGGCCCGGTGTGCTTACGGCGTTTCTCTCCTGGTTAGCGCTCGATTATTACTTTATCCCGCCGCTCTATTCATTGGGGATGAGTATCGCAGATCTGCCGGACATGCTGGCTTTCACTGCTACCGCTTTGTTTATCAGTTGGTTGAACAGTGACCAAAGAAAGGTGAAGAGCTCTCTCCGACAAACGCGCGCCGAGCTCGATGCCAACATCAGAGAAAGAACCGCTGATCTTAACCGGGCGAATCTACAACTTCAATCTGAAGTTGCCGAGCGGCGCGCGGCTGAAGAAGGATTGTTGCAAGCGCAAAATGAGTTAGCCCGAATTGCCAGAATTACCACCATGGGGGAGTTGGCGGCCTCGATTGCTCACGAGCTTAATCAGCCGCTCGGCAGTATTGTGGTCAATGGGGACGCCTGTTTGCGCTGGCTGGAAGGCACCCCGCCAAATTTAGAGGAAGCTCGCCAAGCCGTTGAAGCAATCATCCGAGACGGCACTCGGGCCAGTGATGTCTTGGTGCGCACGCGTAAATTGGTTCGGCGGGGCGAGGGAACACGTGAAAGCTTGGACATCAATGCCGTGATCCAGGAAGTGGTTGTCTGGACGAGCGATAAGCTTAAGCGAAGCGGTGTCCTATTGCGGCTAAAACTCCAGGACGATCTACCGCCGGTGATCGCTGACCGGGTACAACTGCAACAGGTGATCCTGAATCTGGCAATGAATGCAATCGAAGCGATGCTCGAGGTTAGCCAAGATTCGCGCGTTCTCTGGATTCGGACGGAAATGCAGGTTTTCGGCGACCTATTGGTACAAGTAGCTGACTCGGGCTCCGGCATAGATCCCAAACATTCCCGCCAGATATTCGAACCATTCTACACGACGAAAACGAATGGCATCGGTATGGGATTAACAATTTCGCGCTCGATTATTGAGGCGCATGGCGGCCGGTTATGGATAGGTAAGGCCGACGGTGGCAGCACGCTTTGCTTTACTCTGCCAATTAATCGGGAGGGACCACGTGGATAACGAAGAGCCCATTGTCTTTGCCATTGACGACGATGCTTCCATGAGGGAAGCCCTGTCGCGACTTTTCCGTTCGATTGGAATGCGCGCCAGTATTTTTTCATCGGCGGAAGAATTCCTGGCATTTAAGCGACCGGATGCCCCCGCCGCTCTGGTGCTTGATGTTCGGCTACCCGGATTGAGCGGACTCGAGCTTCAACGCGAATTGAACGGGAGCGGGATCCCCATTATTTATATTACGGGGCACGGCGACATTCCGATGTCGGTGGAGGCAATGAAGGCTGGCGCTGTTGAGTTTCTCACCAAGCCTTTTCGAGACCAGGTCTTGCTCGATGCCATTTCTGTGGCCATCAAACGTGATCGAGAAAATCGAAAAGAGCGGGCGGAAGTAGCGGAATACAGAGCCCGATACGAACTACTAACCCAGCGGGAACGGGAAGTATTGAGTCACGTCGTTGAAGGACTCATGAACAAACAGATAGGGGCTAAGTTGGGGACGAGCGAATTCACGGTTAAGATTCATCGCAAGGGAGTCATGCAAAAGATGAAGGCCGGTTCAGTTGCTGAACTGGTCCGCATGGCGCAAAAGCTGGAGTTGCCATCTCTAAAGCACTAGTTACCTACCCCAAAGGTCTAGTTGCGGGACAGCGCTGATAGTGGATTATTCACGCCAGTCGGATGCTGTAACCGACGGTCTTAGGGGTAGTAACCATTATAATTACTATATGAAGGTTATCGCTTCCGATCGAAGGCTTCCCCTGACTGGGGAGCTGTCAGCCCGATCTCAGCGAGTCGATGTATCCGAAATTCTAGCTTCTGACGACGTTTGCGGTGGCTCTAGCAGTGAATCCGTGGCTGAGAGCTCTTGGTGCTGTTTGCGCTGTCGACGAAACGAGGAAACGCTCACGGCTTCCCGTCTGCGTGCGTCGTTCGGAGTAGAGGTTTTTTGCCCTCGCATTCGATTCAGACAAGTAAGTCAAAAAAGGGGGATATGGGTCAGTGAGCCGCTATTTCCGGGTTATTTCTTTGCGAAACTTGACCCACAAGTGCTAGCGGAAACGAACGGGGTCTCCGAAGTAGTAAAGTTAGGCGACGGATATGCCGTCGCATCGGAGGAACTAATCAGGAAGCTCAAGTATCAGACAAGAGCAACTGAAACGGGAGATCTACGATCAGTGTTCGTACCGGGCGAGCGGTGGCGGAGCCTGGATGGTATCGTAGACGGCCCGGATATTATCATCTTGGAGATTCTGTCTGGTCGGGAGCGCGTAAGGCTGCTCTTTGAATTTTTTCAGCAACAGGCGGGCGCGCAATTGAGCGAGGACGATTTGTTTCCCTCAATCGCTAGCGGATTTGAATTGTTAAAATTTGCCGCTCGGGTATGCGTGCACCCGGCGCGCCTTGGCGTGAGGCGAGGGCTCCAATATAAGCATTGAAGACCTGCTTTCATGACCGTCGTGGATTATCTCCAGCGTCCGCCGTAGCCTCAGGATCTGACGGTCACACTTCTTTCATCGCGGGCGAAGGCGGATCCATCCGTGGTTGCTCTTTTTCCCGCTCTATACGAGTCGCGAATCGAGGAGGCCAATCAAGTTGTTGGCTTTCGGAATGGGCCCGTAGCAAGGCATCGGTACACAACTGAAAAAAGTGGCTGCGATCTTTGAATCCGAATTCTCGAACTACCCGTTCGAGCCGTTCTAGGTTCTCAAGCCGAACACTAGTGGTCCGTTTTGGTTTCTGCCGTAACCTCGCTGTTGAAGAATTTTCCATGGCTAAGATGCTCCCACGCAGCACGTCGCAGTGAGAAAATTGGGGCCGCCTTTCGAACAACCTCGCGATGCTACAGGGTACTACCGCGAAGGGCAATCCGAATATTTGTGTTACAAACCACGAAAGAGCCGGAATCGTAACAATTTTGTAACATGAATTTCTGTTTGCGAGGAGGGCCTTCGGATCGTATTAGTCGGGAGATGTTCGTAAACCTCACCAAATACATGATTAAGCAGCGGTGCGATTTTGCCCAGATTTGCGGCAACATGCGCGCTGACCAGCTTGCCTGGGTGGCCGGGCGGTAGGTAAACGAAAATCCGAAGCCAAAGATTTTTTGACCCACCGCCGAGTTCGCGGTGGGTTTTTTTGTGAAACCGTGGGGCTCTGGCGGAGTAATTAGAATGGAGGATAAGGTGTTGGAGACCCAAACGTTTCATCTGAACGAAGATCAACGGGAAGCAGCTTTGTTGCATGCTTATATGGAGCTGCAACTGCCGGTTGCGTCCGCCAAGCGAGCCGCCCAAGCGGATATGGTCTTGCTTGACGAGAGTTCCTCGGTTGCCGACCCTGCTTGATGCTCTTGTCTGATTCGCTTTCGCTGGTGGCGACGAAGCTGGTACGTCG